>NZ_JBDLZZ010000008.1:0-186207 GCF_040049115.1 Flavobacterium aestuarii | reverse complement strand
ACATAGAAGAATTTAATAATCAAATTAATTACAAAAATGTAGCTTAACTTAATGTGTAGTTTTTATTTGCATATCCAGAGTTCATTATCTGAATTTTAATAGAAAGTAAATTTTTAAAATATTCACTTATTTTCATTTGACAGGAAGTTATAAATATTTAATCTCAAAATCAATATTCGAATATTTACTTTTACAATATTCCAATATTTCAAAAACTTCTTTATCTCTAACTATTAAACAATCGTGAATAGGTAAAGCAAAATCTGTTGGGATATTTTCCAATAAGTCATCAATCCAAATCTTGACCTCTTCTCTTTGGAGGTATGAGGCAGCATCTTTATAATTCTTGGTTTTAAGGCTTTTAATAAATTTTGATACTACTGGAAACAGAATATGGATTTTATAATTTGGAACATAACCACTTGAATTTAAAAAGTACATAAACAAATCTTTTGCCTGTTGTCTTTCATTTAGATTTAATTTTTGAACTAAATAATTGTAAAAATCTACTTCAAATGCTTCTTCATAATTTTTATCTACAATACCATTTTCTTTCATAATATTTAGAAGAAGTTTTGGCTGAGAACATTTTGCGTCAATCATTGCAAATCCTTTATTCTTTAAATCTTCCTTGTAGATTGGGATTACTGGATGATGAACTCTTCTTCCAAAAGTATCTCTTGATATTTTACCAACATAACCCAATTCATTCATTGAGTGTTCTATTATTGAATACCATCTAAATTTTCTTTGGTTATTAAATTCTACATCTACAATAATTCCTTGTGTAATATCAATTAGTAATTTATACTTCATACAGATTCCTCTTGAAACATTGTAATATCTCTTTTCTACTGATTCAAAGATTAATTTAGGGTGTTGTTCAATTCTAGTGAATGGTTTTATTATGGAAGCTTCTTGTAAAGCATTTAGGGCTCGTTTGTAGCGTTTATTTACTTTTTCCAAGAAAGTAGATGGGACAGGGAAATATCCGTGTTTATTTTGTCTTTTTGACATTATTGTAAGAGCAGCGTAAATTTTATATCCGTTTTTTTGTACTGTTCTATTTCCTAATTTTGAGATACAATCAATAACTTGTTGAGGTATGATAACTTTCATATAATAATCTATTAGTTTAATCATTATATGTGAAATGGATATTTTGTTTTGCCTTTTTATTATTAAATCTTTTTTTCAAAAGTGAGAAACAATATAGTGATATGAAGTATATACTTGTATTATATATAGCTGTAGCAAAAAAAAAGTAAAATATTCAAATATAGATTTTGAGATTTCATTTTTTATAATGCGTTAATCAAAATTTGCTTCCTAACAGACCCAAATCATAATAGAAGTGTTAGTTTATGTGTTTTAGAAAATAACCTCCCAAAACCACCCTATTCATTCCAAAACAATAAAAAAGCGGTTTAACCTAATGTCAAACCGCTTTTCATTTTAGAATACTATTCAATTTTGTCCTCCATTTACGATGCAATTCTGATTTTTTCATAGAAATTTTCTATTATTCCGTCATAGTATTCAATATATTTTGATTTAATGCCACATATTGTCTCATCAGTATCATCCATCAGTAAGAATACTGAAAAAATATTAGCGTAATGTTTAAGTAAGCTTGAGCCAAATTCAAGAGCCTCTTTATCAATTTCGCACATATATAAATTCTCGTTGAGAATATGCTTTATTCTTTGTCTTGGGTCTTTTATTGATGTTCTCAATCCAGAAGCCATTCTGAACATTACCATTATCGGAAACACACAAGTTGCCCCCATACAAGGATCTAATATTTTATTGTTCTTTTTTCTCCATTCTATTGCTGGCACTTTATCCAACATCTCTTCAACAAGGAACAGTGGAGTAAAAACTTCCCCTGTTTTTTTACTTCTTAATTTTGAAACATCCAAAAAATTGTTTCTTCTAGTTTTAGAATTTTTCATATTTATATAAATTTATTTGTTACAAATTTTTAAACATAGAAATCTACCCTCGCAAACTGCGAATTTTTAAAAATTTAATCGTAATGATTTGAATTTTAAACCTCTAAATGATTATTAAGAGATGTTGTTTTTGATTTCTTTGACAAAGATATAATGAAGATTTTTTGAAAAAAACATCAAAAAAATTTTGAAATCTCGCACCTCAACAAAGTGATTTTTAGTGCTTCAGGAAGTATTTATGGTTGAAGTACTTTTGAGAAATGTTAAATTTTATTTTCTTTTTTAGTTCTAGATTCATCTACTTATTAAAATCAAAATTTACAAATAAAAGAATCCTCTAAATAGAGGTTTTTACCTATATTTGAAAAAATACGTAGTGATCCAAAAATATAGTTTGACTTGGAATTGTGATCTTTTAAGAAACTATTACAGACAGAAAATATAAAAATAAGCGATGATAAATTTTGAAGTTCTAATTGATGATGCATTTTCAGTAATTACTGATGACCCCAGCCTTACTCCTATCGAAAACAAAAGAGTTTTTAGCTTAATAAACACTTTCGAAAATGGGCTTTGGCAGTATAGTAAATTTCAAAAATTTATTTGGAACAACATAAAAGAAACTGCTTTAAGTTATAGAGAAAGACAATCATTGGCTCTTGAAGGTGAAGATTCATTATTAACAGAATCCGCTATAAATTTAAGACTTTCGGAAAGTGATGAAGATATTGGACGAGGCAGTGAAATATCTGAAATCTTACTATACGGTCTAATGAAAAAATACTATAACGCATTACCAATAGTTCCTAAAATTTTCTACAAACAAAATTCACAAGATAATGCGAAAGGCGCAGACAGTGTTCATATAGTGATTGAAAATGAAAACGAATTTTCATTATGGTTTGGAGAATCAAAATTTTATAAATCCATTGAAAATGCAAGATTAGATGTAATCATTGATTCTGTAAAAGACTCTTTAACGTTACGAAAAATAAAGAAAGAAAATAAGTTAATTACAAATCTTTCAGATATAAATGATTTTGATGAAATTTCACCGGAATTGCGTGCAAAAATTATTCAATCGCTATCACAAGAACAATCTATAGATTCAATAAAACCAATTTTAAATATACCAATTCTTTTATTATATGAATGCAGTATTACAAATGCAACTACACATTTAACAGAACAATACAAAACCCAAATAATAAATCATCATAAAGAAAGAGCAACAGAATACTTTAAAAGACAAATAAATAAATGCAACGATGTTGATTTATATTCAGAAATTAAGTTCCATATAATACTTTTTCCAGTTCCTGAAAAAAAACCAATTGTGGATAAATTTATTGAGAAAGCACAAGTATATAGAAGTTAATTATGGAAGATATAATATTTGATAATTGTCGTAAAATAAACGATTTATTGATTTCTGCCAGAGATAATGAAGCAAGGGAAGAACTAATCAAACTTTTAGATTATCATAAAACTCAAAAGTTAGAATACACACCATTGGTAAATCATTTAATTAGAGAAACTGGCCTGTTCCCATATTTGCAACAAGAAACGTCTAATTGGGAAGAAAGATACATTTATGAAATTTTCAAGGTTAACATTGGAGAAGAAAAACCAGTAACATTGCATCGTGAGCAATCTTTTCTATTAAAAAAACTTTTAGAAGGCAGGAATATTGCAGTAAGTGCACCAACAAGTTTTGGTAAAAGCTTTGTTATAGACGCTTTTATAAAAATCAGAAGACCAAAAAATGTAATAATCATTGTGCCAACAATTGCGTTGACAGATGAAACAAGAAGACGATTATATAAAAAATTCGCAAACGAATACAAAATTATTACGACCACTGAAGTAGAACCAGCAGAAAAGAATATTTTTATTTTCCCACAAGAAAGAGCTATAAATTATTTGGAGAAGGTCGAGTTTTTTGATATAATGATTATTGATGAATTCTATAAAGCAAGTAGTTTATTTGATAAAACTAGATCTCCAAGTCTTGTTAAAGCAATTATAAAAATTGGTAGCAAATCCAAACAAAAATATTTTTTGGCTCCAAACATATCCACTTTAGAGGACAATCCTTTCACAGCGGATATGGAATTCATACAATTAGACTTTAATACAGTTTTTTTGGAGAAATTTGAACTATATAAAGAAATAAATAAAAATGTAGAATTAAAGAGTAATCTTTTAATCAATATTTTAAACCAAAAACAAACAAAATCTTTAATATATGCAGGTACATACACAAATATTGAAAATGTATCTAACCTAATTTTAACTAGATACACAGAAAAAAATAATATTCTGTTAGACCAATTTGCAAATTGGTTAGGCAAAAATTACGATTATAATTGGAGTTTAACTAATTTAATAAAAAGAGGAACAGGAATACATAATGGCAGATTGCATCGTTCTTTAAGTCAAATACAAGTTAAATTATTTGAAGATAAAAAAGGTATCAGCAATATAATTTCTACATCTTCAATTATTGAAGGTGTTAATACCTCAGCAGAAAACGTAATCATTTGGATGAATAAAAATGGAAGTTCAAACCTAAATGATTTTACATATAGAAACATTATTGGCAGAAGCGGTAGAATGTTTCAGCATTTTATTGGTAAAGTCTATATTTTAGACAAACCACCTATTAATACTCAAACTGCTTTGAATATAGAATTTCCAGAAGAAATATTAGGTGATTTAGATAGTCAAAAATATGACAAACTGTTAACTAAAGAACAAGTAGCAAAATTAATTCTATACCAAGATGAAATGGGTGGAATTCTTGGTGTAGAAGTATTCAATAAGTTAAAAGATGAATCCGTTTTCCAATCTAGCAATTCAGAATTAATTAAATCAATTGCAATTGATATGTCATCAAATCCTGAAAGTTGGAATGGTCTTTCTTATTTAAACTCTGCAAAAAGAAGTCAATGGGATAAGTCATTGTACAAAATTATTAATTTACAACCTGGTAATTGGGAAACAAAGAACAGCACATTTGTAGAATTTATTAAAATTTTACGAAACAATTGGTTTAAATCAATTCCTGAATTGTTAAAAGAGCTAGAACCTCACGATGTAAGTATTGATGAGTTTTTCAAACTTGAAAAAAATGTGACTTTTAAATTTGCATCTCTATTAAAAGATGTAAACGTTCTTCAAAAAGAATTACTTAAAGGTAAAAATTATGATATATCTAAATTTATTGCATATATCTCTCACGCTTTTTTACCAAGTGTTGTTTTTCAGCTTGAGGAATATGGTTTACCTAGAATGATTTCAAAAAAAATTCATAATTCAAGAATTATAAATTTTTACGATCAAGAATTAACTATACATAATGTAATTGAACTTTTTAATTCTATAGGAATAAATGAAATTAAAGAGAATGTGGAATTAGATGAGTTTGATAACTATATTTTAGAATATTTTTATGATGGAATAAAAACAAATATGAATATCAATGCATAATAGCAGTATTTGAATGAATTCAAGGATTTCCCCACGCTTGACTGTTTAATTTTAAAAAAAAAACAACTATTTTTGACCAAAATTAGACAAGTAAAAATTTAGACAATGACACTTGGACAAAAAATAAAAGAACTAAGGGAAAATGCAGGTCTTAAACAAAGAGAACTTGCATATCAACTTGGTGTTGGTGAAGGATTTTTAAGTAAAGTTGAAAATGATCAAAAGCCACTAAAAAGAGAGAATTTAACAAAGTTAAACGAACTTTTTAAAACACCAATTGAAGAACTTGAATCATTGTGGTTAGCAAATAAAGTTTACTCTATTATTAGAAATGAAGAATCTGCCTTAACTGCCTTGAAAGTGGCTGAAGAACAAGTGAAATTTAAAAATATTAAGAATGCTTAATACAGTATGTGAACCATATAAAGAATTAGAAGAGGTTATTCAAACTTTTGAAGAACAATTAGAATTGTTCTTTTCAAAGGATTTTGACACAACGGCTAAGATTCCTAAACAAAATGAAAATTTAGGACAAGTATTTACATCTGCGATTCTAGCAAAGTTTATGATTGGTTTGTTAAAAGAATCACTCAATAATAATTCTACAATTCTTGATCCTTGCATTGGGCCGAATACTTTTTTTAAAGCAATGTCTGATGACTTTTTAAATTGTAATTTAAAAGGAATTGAAATTGACATTAATCTAATTAATGAAGAAATTAAAAAGTTTTTTGAGAATAATAAGAGAACTTTAATTAAAGGCAGTTTCTTTGATTTGCCAGTTAATGAAAAGTTTGATCTAATTATTCAAAATCCACCTTATGTAAGACAAGAACTATTGACAGACGGAGCAAATTCAAAAGACAGTATCAGATATAATTCCTCTTTTCTTTTATCAACAATTCCATCACAGTCAAATTTATATATTTACTTTTTATTGAAGTCCATTTTGCATTTAAAGGATAATGGAGTAATGGTTGCCGTAATATATGATAGTTGGCTATACAGCAGTTTTGGAAAATTTTTAAAAGAATCTTTCCTTAAGTTAGGGCATTTAGATAGCATATATCATTTCAAAAAAAGTGCATTTGAGAATGCAGAAATTGGTGCTACTGTGATAAAATTTGTAAAGAATAAGAGTCATAGAAAATCTATGTCATATTTTCCTCTTAATGACTTAAGCGATTTAAGGAATTATACAGGCTTAAAGGTAAACTGTCTGAAATTAAAGCAGCAAGAATTATTGGCTCATAATTTCAATAACCATAGCGTAATTAATTTCAAATCTAACCTATTTAAGCCGCTTAAAACCATTGTTTCTCAACCGATTCAAAGAGGAACATCGGCTGTGGTTAATAGTCACTTTATTTTTTCAAAAAATGAACTTCCGGAGTTAAAACCGATTGTTAAAGATGTTTCACAGATTAAAACTTATACTGTCAACCAAGAGAATGCGTTCATTTTAGCAATTAACGGTTCAATTTCTAAAGAAACTAGCAAATATTTAGAGTCGGTTAAAAATGAAATTCTTCGAACACCAATTGAAAAATATAAAGCAGTTAAAAGAGATATTGAAACTAAAAAGGATTGGTATAAAATTAATTTAAAATCAAGAGGGAATTTTATCTTTAACTATTATCTAAGAAACAATATTGATTTCATCTACAATCCAAATAAACTCTTATCTTCTGACAACTTTTACAGCCTATATATTACGAGTAAAGAATTAGCAAATTTTTCAATTTTAAATTCTTCATTTACGAGATTAAGTACACTAAACAATTCAAGAACTCAAGGGAATGGTTTGAGGAAAATCCAACTTTACGAATTCAAAGAAGTGAAAGTTATGGATGTAAATAAACTATCTGAAATGACTTTAAAAAAATTGGATTTATTAGGAACACAATTGATGAATGTGAATAGATACGAAAAAGAGCAAAAGCATTTAATTGAGCAAATTGATTTGGTATTACTTGATGAATACAACAAACAGCACAATTCTTCTTTGACAATTGATGAATTGAATAGTGAAATAAAAGAATATTTGAGTTAAAATGATAAACCTTTGGTATAATTCAGAAGAAGTAAACGACTTTCACCCACTTGTTCAAACAGCATTAAACAATGCTTTGGTGAATTGTGGTTACAACAACATTGCAGAGGTCGTTCATCATCCTGCAATTCCTAACAGCACAATAATTCCCGACTTTGCAATTCGCTTGATTGCAAGCCAGAGATATGTTTTTATCGTTGAAGTAAAACGAACACAAAGAGATGTTGAATCACAACGCTACCAAAACCAATCACGGTCTTATGTGACTGATTTTGGCCCACACTGGGAGCCAAATTATCATAAATACTTTTGTGTAACTAATATTGAAAGGTTGGTTTTGTTAGCAGACCGAAACGGGGTACCGTTGACAAGTTGTTTGTTAAAAGGAAATCCTAGACAACATTCACTGTTTAATCCTGTCAATCACGATGCAACAGCATCAGTTGCAGAATTACAAATAACATTTGAAAATATTCTCCCTAATATTTTCAACCGGGTTGCGCCAGATTATGATAATAATTGGGAACCAATAATTGAAAGTTTTCATAATAATTATATTGCTTTAAAAAATTCGTTGGGCTATCCAGAAGCTGTAAAGAAAGAGTTAACCCTTTATGAATTATTCAGGCTTCTTGCATATGCTTATCTCAAGGATTATTATACCCAAACAGGGAGTGCAAACGCAGCGCACTTTCATAATTATCCACCAAATAATGCAACGTTACCACAGTTCAAAAATAACTTGGTAAATAATTATAATAGGATAATTCAGTTAGACTTCAGACAGATTTTTACTGATCATCCAAATCAAGCACTACGAATTTTTCCTGATAATTTTTCAGTAAACTACCTGCAATATTTCAGGGATTTGATTCAGAGTTTTATTCATCATAATAGTAATGCAGTTGCCAACAACCCCTCTCCATCTTATGTATTCAATCTTCTTACGTCAAAAATTTATGTCAAAGAAGAATTGCATCGCAAAGGAAAAGTCATGTCTGATACAGAATTATCAAACCTTCTAGCCGCTTTGTGTATTGATACACCAGATTCAAGAATCTTGGATCCTGGATGCGGTGATGGAGCATTATTAGATGCTGCTTATGACCAGATAAGCTTGCTTGCTGTATCTGCTAACCAAGCCAAGACACATAACCAAATTCTAAATCAAATTGATGGGATTGAAATTGATCCATTCCTTTCTCAATTATCTGCTTTTAGATTGCTTTCAAAAAATCTTGCACAGGTAAATAATACTACAGCGGCAAACATCTTAATTGGTGACATTTTTCACAATACAAAACCAAATTACTATGATGCGGTTTTAATGAATCCGCCTTTTTTACGGAATGATAATCCGGAAGCGCCAATTACAGCTGCCGACAAAGTGAAAATGAAAGCAGCTATAACCGGTCAAGGGTTAAACTATTTTGTTGCTGATGCATCGCAGCCCAATTTATATTTCTACTTTACAAATTACATTTGGCATTATTTGCGAAATAATGGCAAGGCAGGAATTATCCTGATGACAAAATTCCTTAACAATGAAGACGGTGAACACCTGAAGCAGTTTATTTCTGACAAAGTTGAGGCGATAATCTCATATCCTAGGAAATATTTCCAAGAGTTTGTTGTAACATCTGTTATAGTGATTTTGAAGAAAGGGAATAATTCAGCTAATGTTTCTTTTATGAGGGTATCTGATGAAAATGTTTTGCTGAACCCAGATAATCTTAAAGCAATACTTACTTTGAATGCTGACACAACAACAGCAGCTTTCAAACTAAGGGTTGTTCCAAGAAATACACTTGTTGCTTCAGAAAATTGGAGATTATATTTATTAGATCAAAAGTTTGAGAACTTTATTTCTCAGCCATTCTTAATACCAATAGAGAATCACTTTGATAAAATTAAAAGAGGGAATGCTGAAGCAGCCGGAGGTTCCAAATTGATATTTCCTTCATTTGACGCTAATACAAATAGCTACTTTGCTAATGGAAGTAAACCAAATGAAAATGTAATTAACATTGATAATTCCCTAACCAATTTTATTGGCTACGGCATAAAGAACAACGATACCCGCAGGCATTACACTTTGCAAACAAATGACCTTCAAATAGAACAAGCATTCCATTTTCCTGCTAAAGCAGATACGAATACAAATAACATGCTATCCGCAGCATTATCTGGAAATGCATATTTAGCTAGCTTTTATAATGATTGTGTCGCAGATTTCGGAGCAGACAAATGGAAAAGCATCATTAACAACTCTGTAAACCATACTTATTGTCCTAAGATTGTTATTCCAAGGGCTGACAGAAAGAAACATTGTGTTTATTACAATCCTTTAAACTCCAATTTTACTCTATCCACAAACTTTTTCTATTGTGATGATTTAAAAAATAAAAATAATAACGCAACTGATGAAGAACAATACAAATTCACAACCGCATTTCTCCTTTCTGCATTTGGACAAATTCAATTCGAATTAAATGCCAATAACCACGAAGGATTAAGGAAGCTTGAAGGATTTCAAATTAAGAAATTCAGAATTCCTGACATGGCGCAGTTCACTCATGCAGAAATCCTTGCAGTAGTTGTGGCATTTGATGCTTTAAATGTTGCAAACCCTGAATTTAGTGGTGATGAAGGTTTGGCAACACCGAGAAGAAATCTTGATTTAGCAATTGGAACCATCATTTTCCAAAAAGATAATTTAGGTTTTGCAACAGTTGTAGACATGGTAAATGATTTTGAACTCTTTTTAGCGGATTTAGTAGAAGATAGAAGAATATGAAAAACAACAAAATAAAGGTAGTTGGTTTATTTTCAGGCTGTGGCGGTTTAGATCTAGGGTTTAAACAATCAGGCTATGATATTATATGGGCAAATGACATTTTGAAAGATGCCTGTGAAACTTACAAGCTAAATATTGGAAACCATATCGTTAACGAAGATATTACAAAAATAGATTTAAATACTATTCCAGATGCTGATGTTATAATTGGCGGCCCACCTTGTCAAGGATTTTCTGGAATAGGTAAAAGAGACCCTAATGATAATAGGTCTGCATTAGTTTATTCTTATTTAAATGTTGTAAACAAAATTCAACCGAAAATTTTCTTATTTGAGAATGTTACAGGAATTAAGTCTTCAAAAGCTGCTGATGGCTCAAAAGTAATTGACAACTTAAAACAAGCGTTTGAGGATATCGGATACCATATCAACATTTATACTCTTAATGCTGCTGATTACGGAGTTCCACAAAAGAGAAAAAGAGTTTTCATAATTGGAAATAAAATAGGTATTGATATTACAGTACCACCGCAAACCCATTTTGAAAATAAAGAAGGAAAAAGAAAATGGATATCATCCTTTGACGCAATATCAGATTTGGAATTACCAACAGAAAATGGAGAGATTAAATACAAACACGAACCGAAAAGTGGATATCAGGCATTAATGCGTAAAAATGCTGACAAAACAACTTTGCACATAGTTCCATATTCTAGTCCAACAGACAAAGAAATAATTAGTCACGTCAAACCGGGTGGTAATTATATGGATATACCTGATAATGTTTCGACTAAAAGAATTATGTATTTCAAAAGCACAGGAGGCAGGACTACAACTTATGGCAGGCTTGATCCAAACAAACCTAATTACACGATAAATACTCATTTTAACCGCCCTAACATTGGTTGTAATATTCACTATGAAGAAAACAGAATGATTACTATCAGAGAGGGTTTAAGATTTCAGTCTTTTCCTGATGACTTTCATTTAATTTCAAAGACTCAACGCAATTATTATGTTCAGGTTGGAAATGCCGTTCCTCCTTTATTATCAAAAGCTTGGGCTGAACATTTGAAAAAATATTTATCAGATACATATCCAAAATTTGCGGCAATTACCAAGTCGTTCGAAAACCAATCGTATAATTCAAAAATTCCCAAAGAGTATGCCTTTGTCAACGCTGAAAATGAATCTGAATAAAAGGATGCAGAAGCAATCATATGGGGGAATAAAATCAAATAGCTTGTATCAAAATTAAACTATACTTATATCTGGTTACCAAATATACTGGACTTTGCCCGTTTTTATTGGTTTTATATTGTATCAAAAATAACTACCCTAAATTAGGCACAACAAAAAAGGTTCCTTATCTTTGTTTCAATCAAAAAGCAAAGAATAATGAAAATCGCAAAATATATCAGAACCAGTACAACCGAGCAATCAACTTTAAGACAAGAAAACACTACTCACAAAACTTATATTGACAAATGTTCTGGTTCTATTCCTTTCAATGAACGCCCTAGTGCAATCAAACTATTGAATGATATTAAATCCAAAAAAGTAGAAACTTTACTTGTTCATTCCATTGATAGATTAGGCCGTAATGCTTTTGATATCCAAACTACTTTAAATACCTTAAACAACCTCAACATTAATGTTTATGTAGAAAACATTGGTTTATACTCTATGATAGATAATAAGCCAAATAGCATTTTCAAAATGATTACTGATGTATTAAGTAATGTGGCTGAAATGGAAAGAAGCTCTTTGTTGGAAAGACAACGTGAAGGAATTTTAATTGCCAAAGCAAAAGGAACTTACAAAGGACGTCAAATGAATACAAATGAAACGACTGAACAGTTTTTATCTAAATACAATCAATCACATTTGGAACTAATAAAAGACGAAAACTATTCAATTAGAAAACTCGCTTCAATTACCAATTTATCAAATAATACAATTGTTAAGATTAGAAAAACATTAGAAATAAGATGAAAGCTTCAGAAAGATACACCGAACTTAAGATTAAGTTAGAAAACGACTTAATTCTATTGAATGAGAAATTAAAAAAACACCAAACAGATTTTAATCAGGAACCTGAGAACTGGGGATATGTTGGAGAACTTGGATTTGTTTCTGAAAAAATTGAAGAGATTCTAAAATTCTTAAATTAAAAGAATTCCAAAATTCATAACTTCCTTTCATTTGACAGAAAGTCAAATTCTCATTTCATAGACTCGTTCAATTCCACAATAATTTATATTTCTATGATATAAAAATCATCAAATTACTTCCTCCTAAATTTATAGTTAATCTCACTATTTACTAAATCAGATTTTTTAAAATCAAATCCAGTTTGAATATACTTTTGTGTAGTTGCTAAGTTAGTATGTCCCAATGCAATTCTAATATCATTCAAGTTAATCCCGCTAATTTCTAATAAAATATTTGTAAAGGTAAAACGAGAAACGTGTGTCGTTATGTCTTCAACAGATAATTTATAAAGTTTAGCCATTCTCTTCAACTTTGCATTATATGAAGTAAATCTACTTTTGTAAGTATCAAACTGCAACTTATTCATTGCTTGATTCTTATTATAATCCTTAAAACATTCAGACTTTACAAAATCCTTAAATAACAATTCTTTTGGGTCTAATTTTTTGATATGCCGATTAATAATTTGCTTACACTCTATATTGATGTTTTTTTCAACTCTAACCAATTCATCAATAATAATTTTTGATTCTTTATCATTTGGCTTAATATCATAACCATAATACGATTCATAATCTTCATCTACCCTATTATAACTAATTTTTTCTAGCATTATCTTTCTAGCTGATCTATAACTTAAAATTCGTGGTTTATGAATTTTCATTGCTGATTCGATTCTCTTGTAATGATCTAACAAACCAAACAAATCCATTAAGACAAAAATCACTTTGTCACCATAATCTACTTTAAGCGGTATTTTAGTTTTAATCTGAAAATATTCTATATAATCTTTCCTGATATTTTCGTTTTTCATCAACATCATATCCGAACATCTTAACCCATTACTAAACATCGAAAACAAAAACATCCTACTTTCTGTAAAATACAAATCACCTTTTTTGATGTCTAATAATTTAACTATATCTAAATCTGTCAAAATCTTTTTTGGCTTTGAACTAACTTTAACTTTATGTTCGTTAAAAGGATTCTTACCTATATGTACATTATTTTTTATTGCATTATTAAAAACAGTAGAATAGTTGTTAAAATAAAATCTAATTGTTGAAGACTGTAAACCCTCGCTACTGAAATAATTATCCATCTCTGTGATAAAATCATTATCTATTTCAGCAAAATCAATATCCGTAATTTTATGTTTGTAGAACAAAAATTTCTTAAACATATTTGAACTACTTTCATAAGTGTTCTGAGTCGAATAGTTATTTTTTAGATTTTTCCGTGTTTGCATATAAGACAGAAACTGAAAATACACTTTATCCACTTTTTTTACAAATGGATTCTCACTCAATTTTTTCTTAATCTTATTATTAATCTCTTCAAAGTCAATTTTCTTATTTGGCCTAAATTGGTTGAAACTCTTATTAAAGTAGTCATCAAATTGTTCTCTAGTTAAACTATAATTTAAACTAATTTTCTTTTTTTCAATAATTTCTCCTCTCCTCTCTACATAGGTTACAAAAAGATATCCTTTTTCATCTCCTTTCTTTTTTTCTGAAAATACAATACTTGACTTCATACTATACTAGTTTTTTATAATAAACAAATATAAGAAGTGGGAAAGAAGTGGGAAAATTTTTTATGAAAATATTTCAAAAAACAAGAAATATTAAAATTTAAATAATTGACTTACAGCAACATAATGAAAACAAATAAATACGTTGTGTTGCATGCGCAAAAATACTTTATATATTCGGAATTGAAAAATGGTATTTTGATTTTTTTTTTGAAGGAGTTTATGAGACGTTAAGTTTCTAAAACCTAAAGGTAAAAAAAGGAAAATAAAAACTCAAGAAATCAGCGGCTTAAACTTTCCAGCTAAAAACAAGAAACACAGTTATCTTAGAAACTCAGCATTTATCAAAAAACTATTCTTTTACAATAATAATAGAAGCTTTAAAACCAGTACCAAGATTCCATTCGCTAGCCGAAATCAGATTTTTTTTATCATCATAAACCTTAAATTCAGCAGTATTGGGACCAGAATCTCCTTGATTTAATGCTTCAAATTCAATCTTATTGAAACCTTTTTTGAGGGTAATTTCAAAACCTTTAAAATTACTATCCAAATATACCTGAGATTGGATAATGACTCCGTTGAGATATACCCGGATCAAATCGCCATCAACATATTGTGCATCTCTATACAATACATTAGCAGCATCGGCTGAAGATTTATAAGTTCCTAAATCTTGATTGCGCCGATAAGCGAGTCCTTCTTGTCGATCAGTTTTTTTATTCAATCGATCTCTCACTTCGTCTCCAGGATTAATAAACTCACTCTCCTTTTGAATCATAGACATTTCGGTCTTTGTCTTAACTTTATAATCATCAACAGGATTTGGAGGCGACTGGATTATATTTGGACTTTTATAAACATTTGGCGGAATAATTACCGGTACGTTGGGATCTGTTGGAGGAATATCTTTTTTTTCGGGTTTAGATTTAGTATTTGCAGGAGGAATACCCTTAAACTTATTACTAAACTCAACCTGAGCATGAGAATAAGTTATAAAACCTATTAGAAAGATAAATAAATAAATTCGTTTCATCATATTAAAAGCAGGTTTTTTGCCTTAAAAATATATTTCAAAAATAAAAAATCAATACTTATAGAATCACAAAACTAACATAATTTATTTTCACAGACTTGTTAAGAAATTCTAAATTCATAAAAAAACAACAGCCTGGCAGCTTTATGATAAGCATTATTAGAAAGATAAATTAAAGATATCTTATCATTTTGTTACAAAAAAACCTAATCGATAACAATAAAGCATGTGCGCTCATACTGATGCTTTTTTTTAATTCTAATTTTTATAAATTCGCACCTTAATCGAAATTCATCAATGATTTGAATAACGCATTAATATGGTAATTAACTAATCTAAAAAACTAAATAATGAAAAGAGAAAACATCTTGACTGGATCACCTTGGGAGGACAAAATGGGATATTGCCGTGCAGTCCGCATTGGGAACATAATCGAAGTATCGGGAACTGTTGCCATAGTTGATGGTGAAAAAGTAAAAGCTGATGACGCTCACGCACAAACTTTAAACATTCTTGAAAGAGTTGAAAAAGTATTAGAGGATCTAAATGTGGGTATGAAAGACGTAATCCGCACCCGAATTTTTACGACTGATGTTTCAACATTTGAAGCAGTAGCTACGGCTCACGCTGCTTTCTTTAAAGACATAAAGCCAACAACAGGGTTTTACGGTATCAATCAATTAGTTGCTCCAGAATATTTAGTCGAAATCGAATTTACTGCAGTTGTATCAGAATAATTCTAAAAAATACTATAAATTGCAATACTTATCAGCTTAAAAAAAGTGTTCCAATTAATGGATTTTCAAAAAATAAAACAAATAATGCTTATCATGCCCAAATGGATCTTCATTTGTTGTCTGATAGGCATTTTTTCTGGATCGGCATCTGCGTTATTTTTAATTTTGTTAGAATATGTTACCCATATCAGGATTCAGAATAGCTGGATTATCTGGCTATTGCCTTTTGGCGGTTTACTTATTGGATATCTCTATTTAATATCAGATCCTAAAATTGCAAAGGGAAACAATCTCCTTTTAGAAGAATATAACAAACCCGAAAAAAGAGTTCCTTTTATGATGGCGCCGTTAGTACTTCTGGGTACATTGATTACCCACCTTTTTGGAGGATCGGCAGGAAGAGAGGGAACGGCAGTACAAATGGGCGGTGCAATTGCCGATGTCTGTTCCTTAATTTTCAAACTCACAGACCCAGACCGGAGAATCCTTATCATTTTAGGAATCAGTGCTGGTTTTGCCTCTGTTTTTGGAACGCCATTGGCTGGGGCAGTTTTTGCCTTAGAAATTGTTTTTTTCAGCAGGATCAATTTCAAAAGTATTTTGTTATCATTTTTAACTGCCTATATTGCTTATTTTACAGTCGAATTCTGGCAGATAAAACACACTCATTATAGTATTCCAGCCGTGCCTGATTTAAATTTCACGGCTTTCTTTTGGATAATTATTGTTAGTGTTTTTTTTGGAATTGCAGCGTTGCTTTTTTCCAGAAGCACTCATTTTTGGGGAAAACTATTTTCAAAAAATATAAAATATCCACCATTACGACCTTTCATTGGCGGTATCATTCTAGCTGTTTCAATATACTTTATTGGTACTGCAAAATATATTGGACTGGGAGTCCCTATGATTGTAGATGCTTTTACTGTTCAAAATGCGCCTTATGATTTTCTTTTAAAAATACTTTTTACTGGTTTTACACTGGGAGCAGGATTTAAGGGAGGCGAAGTTACTCCACTTTTTTTTGTAGGTGCCACTTTGGGAAGTGCTCTTTCTGTTTTTGTTCCTCTGCCAATTGCTTTATTAGCTGGAATGGGATTTGTTGCAGTTTTTTCGGGAGCTACCCATACTCCTATTGCCTGCACTGTAATGGGAATGGAGCTTTTTGGGATTAATTGTGGCATTTATATGGGAATTGCCTGTGTCGTTGCCTATTTTTTCTCAGGTTCAATTGGTATTTATAAGTCTCAGATTGTAAAAGGACCTAAATCCATTTTGTACCAGACAATCAGGAAAAAAGGACTGAAATACCTATAATCTATATTTCTTTATAATTTCTTAAAAGCTTTCAACTTTAAACTTAAAAAATGTAATTTCGCAGACTATGAATATACAAGACATACAAGCGATACAGTTGTTATTATCAACACCAAAAAAGATTGCCATAATTCCGCATAGAGGTCCAGACGGAGACGCCATGGGTTCCACATTAGCATTATACCATTTCCTGCTAAAAAACAGCCACTTTCCAACAGTGATTTCTCCAAATGATTTTCCAGATTTCCTAGCCTGGATGCCAGGTTCGGATACGGTTAAAATATACGAAAAAGACAAAGAAAACTGTACTGAAATCCTTGAGGATTCAGAACTGATTTTTACTCTGGATTTTAATGCTCTCCATAGAACGGGCGAAATGGAGCAGGTTTTAGAAAAACTTACAGCTCCGTTTATTATGATTGATCATCATCAAAAACCCGATGATTATGCCGCCTATACATACTCGGACGTAGCTTTTGGATCTACCTGCGAAATGGTTTACAATTTTATTTCTCTTCTGGATAAAAAACAAGATATAGACAAAACCATTGCCACTTGCATTTATACAGGAATATTGACCGATTCAGGTTCTTTCCGCTTTCCCAAAACAACTGGAACAACTCATAGAATTGTAGCCGAACTAATTGACCTTGGCGTAGAAAACACATTGATTCCTGCCTTGTTATTTGACAACAGCTCTTATAACCGCCTGCAATTATTAGGGCGTGCCTTGCAGAATATGAAAGTTATGATGGATTACAAAACATCATACACTGCATTGACACAAGAAGAATTAAATAGTTTTGATTACATAAAAGGCGATACCGAAGGCATTGTCAATTATGGCTTGAGTATAAAAGGCATTGTATTCACAGCTATTTTTATCGAAAACAAAGAGGAAGGAATTATTAAAATCTCTTTCCGCTCTCAAGGGGATTTCGATGTAAATCAATTTGCCAGAGATTATTTTCATGGTGGCGGACACAGTAATGCTGCTGGAGGAAAATCCGAGGTTTCTATGGAAGAAACTATAAGCAGATTTGAAAATTTAGTGCAAAATTTAAAAATATAACCCCTATGAATTATTTTAAAGTATTACTAATTGTATTTTTCTCCGCTATTTTAGCAACAAGCTGCAAACAGCCTCAGGAAGCGCGAAAACCTGTTTCGCATTCATCAGGAAGTTTTATGAAGCAGTCTATTGCCCGAAATAAAAAAATGATAGCAGGCGAAGAAGACCAAATTAAAGCTGTTATCAAGAGTGATGCTGCCAAAAAATATATCGCTTCTAAAAAAGGATACTGGTATTATTATGAATCCAGAAACCTGACCGACACCCTTACTCCTAAAAAAGGTGACATTGCGCTTTTTGACTATGAAATAAAAGACTTGGATGGCAAAATTATTTATTCGCAGGAAGAATTAGAAAGGCAGATTTATAAAGTAGACAAGCAAGACATCATGATGGGATTGCGGGACGGAATAAAACTAATGCGCAAAAAAGAAAAAGTCCGCTTCCTTTTTACCTCGCATATGGGGTATGGGTATCATGGAGACAATAATAAAATTGGAACCAATCAGCCATTATTCTGTACTGTAACGCTGCATGATTTTATGCCAGAAACAGAATATAACAGGCAAAATCAGCCTGCAATTGCTGTAAAAACTAATACAGCTGCAAAACCTAAAGCCGTTATCAAAGACACACTAACAAATTAAAAAAGAATAAAGAATGAAAAAAACCACCTTATTTACATTACTGCTCTTTATCACCTCTTTAATTTCCTGCAAAAAAGAACACGCTAATTTACCCGATGGCTTATATGCGGATATAGAAACTAACAAAGGAAACATTATAGTAGAATTAGATTATAAAAAATCCCCAGTAACTGTTGCCAATTTTGTCACACTAGCCGAAGGTGAAAATGAATATATTATCAACGACACCTTAAAAGGAAAACCTTTTTACAATGGACTAAAATTTCATAGGGTAATTAAAGACTTTATGATACAGACTGGAGATCCTCTTGGAACTGGATCAGGAGACACTGGCTATAAATTCAAAGATGAATTTTCGGATGCAAGATTTGACAAAGGAGGCATCTTGGCAATGGCTAATAACGGTCCAGGAACTAACAGCAGCCAATTTTTCATCACACATTTAGAGACACCTTGGCTAGATGGCAAACACACTATATTTGGTCATGTTATAAATTATAACCTTGAAGTCGTTAATAAAATAGAACAGGATGATTTTATTAAAAGTGTAACGATTGTCAGAAATGGAGAAGATGCAAAAAAATTTAATGCAATAAAAATTTTTCATGATTATTTCCAAATAGAATCAGAAAGCCAAAGACAGAAAGTAGCCGCCGAAGCTGCAGCAAAAAAGGAATACCTAGCCAAATACAAAGCCGTATGCGATAAGAAATCAGCTGATTTTTCAGCATTGAAAAGCAAATCAACTAAAACTTCCACTGGGCTTCAATATGTAATTACCCACAAAAATAATGGCAAAAAACCTGCTATAGGATCAACTGTTTATATTCATTATGCAGGATTTCTGGAAGATGGCACTTTATTTGACACAAGCCTTGAAGATGTTTCCAAGACTTTTGGAAAATTCGACCCCGCAAGAGCTGCAGCTAATCAATACATACCTATTCCTTTCCAAGCTGGAAGAAAAGATGGATTAATCCCTGGTTTTATCGAAGGAATCGAAAAGATGGCAATTGGAGACAAAGCTGTATTATTTATTCCATCGCATCTTGCCTATGGTGAAGCAGGAGCAGGAGATGTAATTCCACCAAATACGAGCATTATTTTTGAAATTGAATTAATGGATAAAATGCCTAAATAATAAAAATATAGAACACTGATATTCCAACAACCAAAGTTTAAATGCATTCTATAAATACAAAAAAAAGTTTTTTACATTTAAACAATTGATTTTTAAACATTATTATCTAAAGCAAAACACTATCAAAGTAATTATTTAAAACTAATAAACATTCAAAAAAATGAAGTCTAAAATCATATTATTGCTCTTTTTGGGAATAATCAATTTAAATGCGCAAAGCACCAAAAAAAAGGCTGCGCCAAAAAAAACTGTTACAGCTGCAAAACCAGCAGTCGCAGCTGAAGGCATTTTTGCAACTATAGCGACGAATAAAGGAAATATTACAATCCAATTGTTTTATAAAAAAACACCAGTCACTGCAGCAAACTTCATAAGTCTTTCCGAAGGAAAAAACCCATTCGTAACTGTTGAAAGATTAAAAGGGAAACCTTTTTTTGACGGCCTGAAATTCCATAGAGTTATCAATGATTTCATGATTCAGGGCGGCGATCCAGATGGTAATGGCTCTGGCGGGCCAGGTTACTCTTTCAAGGATGAATTTAACGACTCTAAATTTGATAAGGCCGGAATATTAGCTATGGCAAATTCAGGACCAGCAACTAATGGCAGCCAATTTTTTATTACACATAAAGACACACCATGGCTGACAGGAAAACACACTATTTTTGGACAGGTAACTCAAGGCATGAATATTGTAAATTCCATCGTACAAGATGATGTTATTACAAAAATCACCATAACCCGAAAAGGTGAAGCTGCTAAAAACTTTGATGCAGTAAAAGTTTTCTCTGATTATTTTAACAACAAAGCTGAAGATCAAAAAAAGCAGGCAGCAATAGATGCTGAAAACAAAAAAAAGCAAGCCGAATTGGACGCTGCCGCAAAAAAAGCATATCTCGAAAAGTACGCCCCTGTAATTAAAGCAAAAGCAGCCTATTTTGCAGCTGAAAAAGCAAAAGCAGCTGCTACTCCATCTGGATTAGCATATACTGTGATTACAAAAGGAAACGGAATTAAACCTGCTGACGGATCTACGTTCTACTTTCACTATGCTGGTTATTTTGAAGACGGAACGCTTTTTGACAGCAGCTACGAAGAAGTAAGTAAAGCTTATGGAAAATTTGATGCCAATAGAGCCGCTCAAAATGGTTATAAGGCATTTCCATTTACAGCCGGAAAAAAAGACGGCTTAATCCCTGGTTTTTTAGAAGGTATAGGAACCATGTCTTATGGTGAAAAAATCCTTTTATTTATTCCATCTAATCTTGCATATGGCGAACGAGGTGCTGGAGGAGTAATTCCGCCAAATGCCAATTTGATTTTTGAATTGGAAATGTTCGAAAAACAGCAATAATATAAATTGATGTACATCAAAAAGCCACGATAAGATTTATTTATCGTGGCTTTTTTTATTGGAAAATGGTAAATCTATTTTTTAAACTTCCATTCGAATTCGTCTTTATTGTTGATGATTGCTCCAATTTCAAATTTAACAACCTCATCAAATTCGGTTTGAAAGATAATCCAGTTCTCTTCATTAAAGTAATTTTCAAATGTATCAAATTCTTCCTGGGTGAATTTTGAAATTCCTTTTTGAGCTAAATCCTTTTTTACGTCCTTGATCTTTTTTGTAATTATTTTATTTCCAAACAGCTCTAAGTCTGGACTTGAAGCTACTAAATATCCTAACTTAAAATCTTCATCTTTATAAAAAGTCATTCGGATTTTCAGATTATTATAAACCAAAATCAAGTTATCATCTTCGTCATTATAATTTTTTGTGGGTTTGCCATAAATAGCAGTAACATCATTTTGTTTCATTCCGAAAATGAGTTTATCAATTCCGTTCTTCAGATTTATTTTCATGATTTTATTTTATTTCTATGATTGCAAAGGTATCCATTTTTGAATGAATTGCATTTTTTTGCTTCAAACAAAATACAATTAAACGATAAACTGATTTTTTAATTAAAAAGTCTTTAGTACATTATTATTGATAATTTATTATGTTTTTTAAAAAAATAACAGGATTAATAATACAGCTGTATTATTACGGAGATAACTCAGGATTAATTCTTTACAAAAAACTATTTAAAAACAAATAAGCAGAATTTGATTAGCGCAAAATAGGATTAGAGATCCCCGCTTTTTATTTTATTTTCAACATCCTATTAGATAAATTAGTGTATTTTTGAAAAAAAATTCATTATAAATGTCTCAAAAAGGCGCCATCTTTTTATTTGTTTTTCTATTTTTCTGCACCTGGAAAACACAGGCGCAAAATGATGAACATAAAACAATTGATTCATTAAAAACAGCATTAAAACAAGCACAAGACATAACTAAAGAAACGGAAACATTAATAAAGCTTTCTTCTTATTCAGAATATATTGGCCCAGACAATGCCATAAAATATGCAAGACAAGGGCTATCTTATGCAAAAAAGACAAATAATAATGAACAGCTGGGTTTGGCTTATACCAATCTAGGCATTGCTTATGAAATAAAATCTGATTATCCGCATGCTTTAAATAATTTTTATAAAGCTCTGGAAATAAGCGAAAAATCGAACAATCCAAAAGAACTTACCACTTTATATAATAATATTGGCTTAATATATATTGACCTTAAAAATTACAAACAAGGTCTTATTTTTTACAAGAAAGCATTGCAATTAAGCTATAAAACAAATAAAGAAAGAAATATTTCTCTTTTATTGAATAATATAGGTGACGTTTATCTGCAAAAAAAAGAATATACCAAAGCTCTGACATACTTCTACAAAGCCCTTATAATCAACAAAAAAAATGAAGAACCCACAGGTATTGGAATAAACCTGACCAACATTGGCATTTGCTATATCAACATAAAAAACTATGACAAAGGTATTGAAATGCTAAATAAATCGATAAATACCTATAATGACACTACCAATTTATATAACACATTCAACAATTACGAACTTGGCCGCGCCTATTACTTAATGTCCCAAGATGAAAAGTATGCGGCTAATAAAATGGAATATCTTGATAAATCCATGAGCCTGCTTGAGAATGTTTTACAAAATTTTTCAAAATACAATTCCCTGAAAGATATGCAGGACACCTACTACTACTTATCCAAAGGAAATAAAGTAAAAGGGAATTATGAAGTGGCATTAGGATACTTTGAAAAATACGCAAAAATCAAAGACTCTATTTTTTCTGAAGAGAGCGAAAAAAAAATGGCTAATCTTGAATTTCAAAGAGAAATTGATTTAAGAGATAAGCAGATAGAGATTCAGACACTTAGAATATACAGTGACTCCCGAAAAGTATATTTTTTAATTATAATAGCAACAGCAGTAGCAGCATTATTGGGCTTGTTTCTGTTCTTATATATTTCCAAAAGAAAAAACCACGAACTGCTTCGAGAAAAAAACACTATAATCTCAAACATCAACTTACAAAAAGATAAATTTTATTCCATTATAGCCCATGATTTAAGAGGACCTTTTAATGGCTTTCTTGGCCTGACAGAGCTGATGGCTGAAGATATCGATGACATGAGCAATGAAGAAATAAAATTTGCTGCAGCTAACATGAGAAGCTCTGCAAAAAATCTCTTCAACCTTTTGGAAAACCTGCTCGAATGGACACGTATGGAACAAAATTTGGTACCATTTGAGCCAAAACAACTTCCATTAGAAACAACCTTTTTAGACAGTATTGTGACATTTCAACATGTTGCAGAAAAAAAAGAGATCAGCATTCATAACAAAATTCCGAGTGACCTGATGGTGTTTTGTGATAAAAATATGTTTCAAGCGATAATTCGGAATATTGTCTTGAATGCAATAAAATTTACTCCTAAAAAAGGAAAAATACATATTGAAGCATCAGAAAATGAAACCGATATAATTATAACAATCAAAGATTCAGGAATTGGAATGCATCAGGATTTGATTGATGGATTATTTAAAATAGACACAAAAAACAACCGAAACGGAACCGAAAATGAGCCAAGTACTGGTTTAGGGCTCATTCTATGCAAAGAATTTATCGAGAAACACAAAGGTCAAATCTGGGTAGAGAGCGAAGTAGGAAACGGCAGCACTTTCTACATCAGTTTCCCCAAAAAACAAAACATATAAAATCCAACCCTGATTCTACAGTTTTTTACTCAAATTTTCCTTTACCTCATCAAACCATTCGTCTTTCAGAATACTCAATATAATACTATCCCGGCGGATATCACTTTTATACGTTGGCATATTGCTGCGCAAAACACCCTCGACTCTGCATCCAATGCTTTTCATCGCTTCAATACTCCGCTGATTATTATTATCCGCACGGAATTCCACTCGTTCCATACCAAGAGTTTCAAAAGCAAACTGCAGTAAAAGAAATTTGCAGTGCTTGTTAAGACCCGTTCCCCTAAAATCTTTTCCATACCA
Source organism: Flavobacterium aestuarii (assembly GCF_040049115.1). NCBI lineage: Bacteria > Pseudomonadati > Bacteroidota > Flavobacteriia > Flavobacteriales > Flavobacteriaceae > Flavobacterium > Flavobacterium aestuarii. The sequence goes on along the minus strand of NZ_JBDLZZ010000008.1, from coordinate 161,781 downwards.
AGTATAGCCTAACTGCAATGTCTTGAACGGAAAATTAATATCATAAAAACGAGTGCTTCCGGCATATTTACTGGATTTTTTATCGAAAACTGCAAAAGGATATTCGGTTTTATTTTCTCTCCCTTTTATTGCTGATTGGATATAGTTCAGCAGGTTTTCTTTTCCGTCAGCAGGGACTAACGAGTATTTCCAGGTTTCAGGTTCATTGAGGGAAATATCTAAAAAATTATCAACATCTGTTAATTCTAAAGGCCTAAGTAAAACGAAGTCATCTTCAAGAATTGTATTTTGGGGGAATTGTGAAGCAGTCATTATTTTTTGGAGCTAATTTACAAAAACCACAACAGCTTTTCTTTTAAAATTCAAGCAATATAAACGCAAAACCCGAAGTATAAATTTTTATACTTCGGGATACAAATATTTAAATACATAGCTTTAGAAAAACTATTCATTCATTTCATCATAACGTACTGGAACCTGTGGATCATACAGCGGACATTTGAATTCTTCCAAAGTATCAGCCAGAAGATTCATGGTTTTGCCTTCGGTTCCATAGCAATCTATCTGAATGCTCTGCGGAGTGGTTTTAACTTGAAAAGCACCTTTGCCTTTGGTATTTTTCCAGCTGTTTTCATCCACTTTTTCCCAGCTTGAAAATACTGAATTAATTCGATTCAGGATTACCTGAACAGGCAGTATTTCAAGACCTTCTACTTCCTGCTGCTCTGCCAAAGCTTCATAAACCAAATGATGGTTGAGATAGATTCCTTCCTGATATTGCCAAAAAAACAGTTCGTACATTATAAAAAAGTTTAATTGTTTAATTGATGATTTGCTAAACGAATAAACGAATAAACGTTTAAACAACCTCTTAATACTCGAAAGTCCCGTGTTCGCTTGTAATTGTTAATTTCTTAGCGTCAGAAGCTTCTACCCTTCCGACAATCTGAGCATCAACATTGAAAGATTTTGAAATATCGATAATATCCTGTGCAATAGCTTCGGGAACATAAATTTCCATTCTGTGACCGCAGTTGAACACTTGATACATTTCTTTCCAATCGGTTTTTGACTGTTCCTGTATCAATTGAAACAAAGGTGGAACCGGAAATAAATTATCTTTTATAATATGCAGATTTTGTACAAAATGCAAAATTTTTGTCTGAGCTCCCCCACTGCAGTGTACCATTCCATGAACGTCTGCAGCAGTATATTTATCTAAAATTTTCTTGATGATTGGTGCATACGTTCTTGTTGGCGAAAGCACTAACTGACCGGCATCGATTGGTGAATTTTCAACAGCATCTGTCAATTGTACCTGTCCTGAATAGATAAGTTCGCTTGGGACTGCTGCATCATAGCTCTCTGGATATTTAGCTGCCAGATACTTCCCGAAAACATCATGGCGTGCAGAAGTCAAACCGTTACTTCCCATTCCACCGTTATAGCTTTTTTCGTAAGTCGCCTGTCCAAAAGAAGCCAATCCAACGATAACATCACCCGCTTTTATATTGGCGTTATCAATAACTTTGGATCGTTTCATTCTTGCCGTCACGGTAGAATCTACGATTATCGTTCTTACCAAATCACCAACATCAGCAGTTTCACCGCCGGTTGAATGAATGGTTACACCAAAAGAGTCCAATTCTTTTATCAGTTCTTCGGTTCCATTGATTATTGCTGATAAAACCTCGGCCGGAATAACATTTTTATTTCTTCCGATAGTGGAAGATAGCAGAATATTATCGGTAGCGCCTACACACAATAAATCGTCAATATTCATGATTAACGCATCCTGAGCGATACCTTTCCAAACCGAAATATCTCCGGTTTCTTTCCAATACATATAAGCCAATGAGGATTTTGTACCCGCACCATCGGCATGCATAATCAGACAATAGTCCTCGTCCTGAGTTAAATAATCTGGGACGATTTTACAAAATGCCTGTGGAAATAAACCTTTGTCAATATTTTTAATGGCGTTATGCACATCTTCCTTTGATGCCGAAACACCGCGCTGTGCATATCTTTTTGAAGTATCTGAACTCATTTTCTAGTTGTGTATATGTGGCGCAAAGATAATTTTAATGTGACAATTATACAATTAAATTTCAATTGCAATATCAATTGCAATGGCAATGGCAAAAATCAAATTTAAAATCTGAAATTCTAATTCTGTTTTCTGAAATCTGAAATCTTGATTCTTATACTAATTGGCAATAATCTCAATTTCTACACGGCGGTTTGCTTCTCTTTCTGCTTCGTTTTTTTCGGGTAAAGGATAGAGCGGTTTTGTACTGGAAAAACCGACAAAAGTCATTCTGCTTTTTTCAATCCCGTTAAATTCCAAAAATTTGTAAATGGCTTTAGCTCTTTGAGTGCTAAGATCCCGATAATCTTTTTGGACACAGCAGATGTGGCCTTGAATCTGTATTTTAAGATCGGGAACACTTTTCATTACCGTCAGCAGTTCATACATTATCGATCTGGATTGAGGCATTATTGCAAAAGTATCCACAAAAAAATTCAGATTTTCCAGCTTCAGTTTTTCGCCAACATTGGCAACACTTACCTTTTTCATAAAAACGGTATCCACCTTTATATTAATAGTTGATCCATCTGGATTTTCATAGCTATATGTATCTGAGAATTTAATTTTCGGTTTTACTTTCTCAACTGCTGCCTCCTTCTTTTCGGCAAATATTATTTCTTCATTTACAAAATCTTTGGGCAGAATATAATACAGTGTCACTTTTCTGTTTTCAGCTTTAATAAGAGATAAGGAATGTAACTTTCCAAAATTTCTCGTTTTAAAATCCTCCCTGATTTTTACTTTGTTCTTAATGCAATTAAATACATAATCAATCCGTTTTTTTGCCAAGGTATCATTATAACCAACTGATCCTTCCTCGTCACAAAATCCATAAACTCCAACGACCTTTACTTCCTTATTGACTGATAGCCATTGGGTTAATTTCAAAGATTCTGATTTTTGCAATACAAATTTATCACTATCAAAAAAGAAGGAAACCTGCTCTTGGGCCATGGCACAAAAAGACATAAGGCACAATATCAGTGAAGCAAAATATTTCATGATTGGTAATTTATTTTCTCAAATTTACAAAAATAACATTGGTGTGCTTTCCATTTTGGAAATGAAAAAACGCTTACACTTTTCTAGTATTTTACTAAAAAAGAATAAACGTTTTTCTAAACCTTACAGTCTTATTATTTTGTCAAAAGCAATTCACGGTATTTAGTCAAAGTCCATAACTCATTGTCAACTAAAAGTTCCAGCTTATCACAATGATTTCTGATGATTTCAAAATATGGCTTCACATTATTGCAATAGGCTTCAGCCATTGCCTGCGCATCAGTCAAATTGTTGGCTTTTTTTCTTTCTTCGGTCATCTCTTCTACTTTAGAATTGATTCCTTCAATATGCCCAGAGATTTCTTTGATCAAAATAATCTGCTCCCTGGCTATAGATTCAAATTCTGAGCCAAAAATATTTTTCAGCCCTTTTACATTTTCAATTAATGTATTTTGATACTTAATAGCAGTTGGAATTACATGATTTTTAGAAATATCGCCCAATACTCTTCCTTCAATCTGGATTTTTTTAGTGTATTCTTCCAATTCAATTTCATAACGGGCTTCCAATTCTACATGATTCATGATATTCATTTCTCCAAACAGATCCACAGCCTGTTTCGAAGCTCTGGCTTTCAAGGCTTCGGGAGTAGTCTTAAAATTGCTCAAGCCTCTTTTTGTTGCTTCTTTTTGCCAAGCTTCACTGTAACCATCTCCTTCAAAAAGGATTTTTTTGGATTGCTTAATGTATTCTCTCAATACGTTAAAGATAGCATCATCTTTCTTCATATCTTTAGATTCAATCAAGACATCTACAGCCACTTTAAAATCTTTAAGCTGTTTTGCAACAATAGCGTTTAATGTTGTCATTGCATTAGAACAATTTGCAGATGAACCCACAGCCCTGAACTCGAATTTATTTCCTGTAAAAGCAAATGGTGAAGTTCTATTTCTATCTGTATTATCTAAAAGGACATCTGGAATTTTGCCCACAACATTAAGCTTTAAATCTGTTTTTTCCTCAGGAGATAATTTCCCAGTAGAAACACCTTCCAATTCGGCCAAAACTTTTGTCAGCTGTTCTCCGATAAAAACAGAAATAATTGCCGGAGGTGCCTCATTGGCTCCCAATCGATGATCGTTGCTAGCCGTAGCGATAGATGCTCTTAATAAAGCTTCATAATCATTTACCGCTTTTATGGTATTGATAAAAAATGTTAAAAACTGCAGATTAGTCATCGGAGTTTTACTTGGACTCAGCAAGTTTACACCGGTATCTGTAGACAATGACCAGTTATTATGTTTTCCAGAACCATTAACGCCTTTAAATGGTTTTTCATGAAATAATACTTTAAAGTCATGACGTTCTGCAACTTTATGCATTATATCCATCAATAAGCAATTATGATCTACTGCTAGATTAGCCTCTTCAAAAATAGGTGCAAATTCAAATTGATTTGGTGCCACCTCATTATGGCGGGTCTTTACAGGTATTCCCAGCAGCATACATTCCTGCTCTAGATCTCTCATATATGTTAAGGCACGAGTTGGTATCGAACCAAAATAATGATCATCAAGCTGCTGCCCTTTGGCCGAAGTATGGCCTAAGAGCGTTCTGCCAGTCATAATAAGATCGGGACGGGAATTAGCTAATGATTTGTCTATTAAAAAATATTCCTGCTCCCAGCCTAATGTTGCTGTGACTTTTTTCACGTTTTTATCAAAATATTTACAAATTTCAGTAGCAGCTTCATCCATAGCCGATAAAGCTCTCAGCAGCGGAATCTTATTATCCAAAGCTTCGCCTGTATAAGAAATAAAAATAGTTGGAATACACAGAGTTGTACCAAATATAAAAGCTGGAGATGTTGGATCCCAGGCAGTATAACCTCGTGCCTCGAATGTATTCCTGATACCGCCATTTGGAAAACTGGATGCATCTGGTTCCTGCTGTACCAATTGGGCTCCGCCAAATTTTTCTAACGGATCGCTTCCGTCATAAGATGTTTCAAAAAAAGCATCATGCTTCTCTGCCGTTGTGCCTGTAAGCGGCTGAAACCAATGTGTATAATGTGTAACTCCCTTACCCAAAGCCCACTCCTTCATTCCCATGGCAATATAATCTGCCAATTTTCTATCTATTTTGGTTCCATATTGAACCGCTCCCTGTACTGCCTTAAAAGCATCCGAAGTCAAATATTGCTTCATTGCTTTATCATTAAATACATTAGACCCGAAAAGTTCAGATTTTCTTCCTGATTCCTGAAAATCTATTAACTTTCTGTTTGAAGCTTCTTTTAAAGCCTGAAAACGAATTGACGACATATTCTATATCTTAAAAAATTAATATTGTACTGAATTAAAACACATACAAATATAAATTATTCTGCTCAACAAATAATTAAAGCGTTAATGAATAAATGAACTGTTAAATTGAACGGATATTATACAAAAAAAATGCTGAAAAAGCAGTGATTATTTATTTGAGTAATAAAATTCTTAATTAAAATTTAATATCAAAAAAACATACATTACGAATTTAATCATTATACCCCTCTAAAATTATTATTTTTCAAATATACCCCTCCTAAAATGCAGTAATATCAAAAATTAAAAACACTTAAATAAAAACCACCCCCCAATTTTATGACATAACCAAATTATTTTATATTTGCATCTGAAAAAAAACAAAAAAAAATAAATTATATTATTATGGCTAAAATAAAATTAGAGTATATCTGGCTAGACGGATATGAACCGACCCAAAACTTGAGAAGCAAAACTAAAGTTGAAGAACACGAAAACTTCAAAGGTACATTAGAAGAACTTGGAAACTGGTCTTTTGACGGGTCATCTACTAAACAGGCTGAAGGTGGATCTTCTGACTGTCTTCTTGTACCAGTTGCTATTTATCCAGATCCAACTCGTATTAACGGATACTTAGTAATGTCTGAAGTTATGTATGCTGATGGTACTCCACACCCTTCAAACGGAAGAGCTACTATTGACGATGAAGATGATGATTTCTGGTTTGGATTCGAACAGGAGTACTTTATCATGGATACTAAAACGCAGCTTCCTCTTGGATTCCCTGTTGGAGGTTACCCTGCTCCGCAAGGAATGTACTACTGTTCAGTAGGTGGAAAAAATACTCACGGAAGAAAATTAGTTGAAGAGCATGCAGATTTATGTATTGCTGCTGGAATCAACTTTGAAGGAATAAATCAAGAAGTTGCTTGTGGACAATGGGAATTCCAATTGTTTGCTAAAGGAGCTAAAAAAGCGGGAGATGAAATCTGGGTTGCTAGATATTTATTAGACCGTTTGACTGAAAAATATGGTTACTATATTGAGTATCACCCAAAACCACTTGGTGATACAGACTGGAATGGTTCTGGTATGCATGCTAACTTCTCTAACAATGTTCTTAGAACATGTGGTTCTCAAGAAGTTTACGAAAAAATCTGTGAGGCTTTCCGTCCTGTAACTGCTGAGCACATCGCTGTTTACGGAGCTTACAACGATCAGCGTTTGACTGGTAAGCACGAAACTGCTTCTATCCATGATTTCTCTTACGGTGTTTCTGACAGAGGATGTTCAATCCGTATTCCATTAATGACTGTTCAAAAAGGATGGAAAGGATGGCTGGAAGACAGAAGACCAGCTTCTAACGGTGACCCATACAAAATCGCTGCAAGAATTATCAAAACTGTTAAATCGGCTTTGTAATATTACATACATCAAAATGAAAAGTGCCTTCGTAATGGAGGCACTTTTTTTATTAAAACAAATTGCCATAACTTTAACAATTATCAACTGGAGTTTAGCAAATCAAATTTTACATTTGCAATACATTAAAAAAAACTATTATGACAACAGTCTGGATATTATTTATTGCTTTGATTTTTTTCATTCTCGCACTTGATCTGGGTGTTTTTAATAAAACTCCTCATGTTATCAGCACCAAAGAAGCCAGTAAATGGACAGCAATCTGGTTTACCTTATCTATGCTTTTCTCCGGAGTTGTCTATTGGCTTTACACCACCGAGTATGTTTCAAACCCAACTCAATTGAAGCCATCAATTGCAGCAATGAAATTTATTACGGGTTATCTGATAGAATTATCTTTGAGTATCGATAACATTTTTGTGATTGCATTAGTATTTGCTTCTTTCAAAATACCTAAAAAATACCAGCATCGCGTTTTATTCTGGGGAATCTTAGGAGCTGTTGTGTTTAGAGGCCTGATGATTTATTTTGGCGTTTTGATAATTAATAAATTTACATGGGCAACCTACATCTTTGGAGCATTCTTGATATTTACTGCCTTAAAAATGTTATTTACTTCCGACGAAAATGAATTTAATCCAAAGAAATCTATCATTTATAAAATACTTGGAAAAATAATTCCTATAACCCATCATACTGAAAAAGAACATTTTTTTATAAAAACCGAAAAAGGAAATACCGCCACCCCTTTATTTGTAGCATTAATTGTTATCGAAGTTATGGACGTGGTTTTTGCAGTAGATAGCGTTCCAGCCATCTTAGCCATCACTGCCGATCCTTTCTTAGTTTTCAGCTCCAATATTTTTGCTATTTTAGGCCTTCGTTCGTTATATTTTTTCCTTGCCAATATGCTGGAAAAATTCAGCCATCTGGAGTACAGCCTGATTGCTATTTTGAGTTTTGTTGGACTTAAAATGCTGCTTCACGATTATATTGAAGTTCCTGAATGGGCGTCACTTGGATTTATCGCATTGGCTCTTCTTATTGGAGTATTGGTTTCTTTACAAATAAGCAAAAAGGAGGAGACAGCATCAAGGAAAGATAATTCATAAATCTATATTGAAAAACTATTAGACATAAAAAAAGGAAATCGAAAGATTTCCTTTTTTACTTACTAAAAAATTAAAAAAATTGACAATGAAATAATAAGAAATTATTTAATTAAAAATATAAGAAAAAACATTAATATTAATTACTTTTGTTATACAAAAATTCTAAATTAATTATTATGAAAAAAAAATATCTCTATGTAGTTCTTTTATTACTTTCCAATTTATTAGCCGTAGGACAAACAGTTACTCTAACGCCAACAACAGTAAATGGGGCAAGTGTAAGTACTGGACCAATCAATTTGGGCTCTGTTAATAGCTCGACTATCTTATTATCTGCTAAAGTAGCATTAAAAACTGCACCCAGTGATAGCAAGCCTGGCACCATTACTATATATTCTCAAAAAAGTGCCTCATCTTCTCCTATTGCTCCGACGGGAGGTAAAGGCGGAGAGCTACTTTTTTTAGGAACTACATCAGCAGAAAGAACTTTTACAATTTCACTAGAATTTTCAAATTTCGATCCAAGTGGCGGTGTTATTTATGCAGAGTATAAAACGTATTCTGGTACAATATATAAAAGTGATCCTATTTCAGTTATAAGACAAGCTAGCAGTACTGGGGGAGGAATACCCGCTAATGCTCCAAATCCAGCAAACATCGCAAATACTATTTGTTGTAACCAAACAGTAAGACTTGGTGACAAACCAGATCCAATAGTTGGTTCACAATATGCAAATCCATATGAAAATTATAGTTACGGTATTTCCTCTTCATACAGCATCAATAGTAGTCTACCATTTGAAATAGATAAAATTAATAAAACCTTAAATTTCGACTATACAACTGCGCTTAAAAATATTACAATTACAAGAGGTTTAGGTTATAGTTCCACTGTTAACCACACAAATAAAAGTAATACTGTAACAATTACTGTGGTTCCTTCTCCAATACTTTTAAATGAAATTTCAGTGAACGCTTCGGTTGATCCAAATGGATTTTTCGAAATCTCAAACACAAACCCAAAAACTATAACTGGAATAACTAAAACGAGACAGCAACAAGGAGAAGTGAATTTAAATATTTTACAAGATCCTTCACATATTTCACAATCAGGTGACACTTTTACAGCAATTGAAAGATTTGAATGGGAATATATAAAAACTGACGAAAGAGGCTTTATTTACAACGGTAGTTGGACTACAATTGAAAATGAAAACTCCGCCATATTAAATTATTTTTCACCAGAAAATATTCCAAACACGGGAGATAATTTTTTTCTTCTTAGAAGAATTGCAATTTATAAAAATATAAGAAGGGCTAGTAATTTATTAAAAATAATACTCAGAAAAGTTAGTGATAACAATATAATTTGTTGTGATCAAATTCTAGCCGAGGACACAACTTTAAAACAGATTGAAAAAACTTCCATAATCACTGGTTCCACACCATCTATTGATAAATTAAGCCCAGATATCACAGATTTTCAACTTGCAAGTATTACATATCAATGGCAAAGTCAATCAATAACAAATGGTAGACCAAATATATATGGAACTTGGTCAAATATACAGGGAGCAACATCAAAAGATTATCTTCCATTGCCTCTACAATATATTATAGTTACGACCAGATATGGAGAAAGTTTACAGGTTCAAACTACCTATAACTATAGAAGAATTACTACGATAAACTATTATTATACAATTAACAATACGGGTAGTTATAAATTAGGCAACAAAGTATCTTATAGTAATGAAATAAACATAAAATCAGAAATACTATATGCTTCCCCAACATTAATTGTCTATCCAAATCCTGCAACTTCAATCATATATGTTGAAAACAAAAGAACCGATTATATATTAGCCACCTCTAAAATAAACATTGTTAATATTATGGGAACATTAGTAAATTCAAATAATTTTTCAATAATAAATCCAAACTTAATAAGTATTGATGTTTCAAATTTAATAATTGGAACATATTTCATCAACATCCAAACTGATCGACCGAGAATAGGAAGAAATAATCAAATAGGTTTTATAAAAACTAATTAAACAATAAAAAAAATAAGTATAAAAAAAGGAAATCTTTCGATTTCCTTTTTGTGTTTTAAAACTAATTACTAATTTAATCTTATAACTTTACTATCATCAATATTATATTTTTTGATAACAGCATTATAATCTGAAAAATCATTTTTATTTGCTGATTTACTTGTAAAACTTCCTGGCACAATAACAACTCTAAATGTTTGATTATCTAAAAATTCCGGAGTGGTTTCTAAATCATAATTTGCTCTAACATAGATCTTAAAATCTTTTCTACTGAAATCATAATCATAATCTAATTCACGATCATTTTCTAAATATATAGTCCTAGGAATCAATTGCCAAACAGGTGTATTAGCATCAAGTGAGCCAACCAATCTATAAATCAGTACTGTACTAGCATCACTTATAAAAGGATTAAATGTTCCAGAAATATTAAAACCATCATCATTATTGTATCCAAAATCTTTATTAAAAATTTCAAAAACTGCACTAGTAAATCCCGGATCTCCTTTTGGCCCTTGCTCTCCATCATAACCATCAAATCCAGGAGGCCCTTCTGGTCCAGTGCACCCTTGAAAACCAAACATTCCTATAACCGCTAAAAGTGTAATTATTTTTTTCATCTTATTTATATTTTAAAGTTCGATAAAGGTATTTCAAAAATCAAGCCAAAAAATTATTTATTTAGATTTCAGTCAAAATAAATTAAAGCTCAAAGCTACTAAACTAAAAAACTTCAAGAATATTTTATAAAAAATTGAACTTTAATCCACACAAAAAATATGATACATGTACTCTATTGGTTTTTACAAATAACCCCGCTCACGGGGTTGTAGACGCCACGAACGGGGTTAGGAACGCCGTCAATGGCGTTCTGGACGCCATGAATGGGGTTGTACAACCCCGCCGACGGGGTTCCTAACGCCACTGGCGGGGTTAAAGATGCTATTGGCGGGGTTCGGAACCCCGTCATCGGGGTTAAAGTCAACAAATACGGTGGCTATCATTAGTAAAATCTTTCTAGATTTTGCCAATAACCTGAACTCGATTATTAATTATATATAAACATTTCGCTCCTCTGGAGCTGTAGCAAACTTAATACTTGTTGGTTTCTATAAATATTCTGCCACTCTGTGGCTAAACTTTGGTTATTTCTAACAAAATCCAAGCTCCGTAGGAGTGTCATGTTTATAGAAAAACAGATTTTTATAGTATCTGAGCTCCAGAGGAGCGAAATATAGTATTAATCGAGCTCAGGTCAATATGTACAGCTTTATCAATTTGTCACCAAAAAAAAAATACCCTTTTGAAAACCAATCTCCAAAAGGGCATATTTATAATATTTTTAGTTCATCGATTTTAAAATACAGCTAAATCTTAGAAGCTTCCATCTGATTATCCATTTTGCAATTGCAGGAATATTACATATTGCTTACAACTGCTAAAACTATTTTTCTACGGATTAATCAAGACACCATTGCTTTTTAAAACTTTACTAAAAAAAAGTACCTGATAAGGCAATGCATTCTCCCAGTATTCCCAAGTATGTGCGCCTGGTCTTTCGGTATAATCATGCGCCACTTTATTGTATACTAATCTTCTATGCAATTCTCTGTTGGGTTCAATAAGAAAATCATCGACACCACAATCGATAATCAGTGCCAGTTTATTAGCTTTGATTTTATCAATCATTCCCATTACTGCATTTTGATCATATAAATTCTGATTAGTACTTTGATCCCCAAAAACAGGCTGTATTAATTTTAGTATCTGATCATTAGGCTCCCTGCCTAACATTGTTCCCATATCAACCGCTCCGCTCATGCTTCCTGCTGCACAAAACAGCTCCGGGTGTTTAGCCGAAAGATACAAAGCACCGTGACCTCCCATAGAAAGTCCTGCAATGACACGGCCTTTTTTATCATTAATGGTTCTATAGGTTTTATCAATCTTCTGGATTACTTCTGAGGTGATGTAGGTTTCAAACTGACTGCCTTTATTCACAGGGCTGTCTAGATAAAAGCTGAATGTTTCGCCTTCCGGCATTACAATTATAATATTATATTGATCTGCTAAATTCTTAACAGTCGTTTTATTGGGAGTACTGGAAAGCCAATCTGAAAAATGTCCGTAAGCTCCGTGCAAAAGATAAAGTACTGGATAAGCAGCCTTTCCTTTGGTGTATGAGTTGGGCAAAACTACAGCTGCTTTATAAGTTTTATTCATTGCAGCACTAGGAATCTGCAAAGTATCTACCGTTGAGGCGAAAGACGAAATAGTATTGCCTAATAAAAAAGCAATACCTATTACAAGTAATTTTTTCATATTATTTTTTTATGATGTTGAATCGTAAATATACGATTTCCTAAGACAAAAAAATAACTTACATTACTGAAAACATTACTCAATAAGAGATTTTAATTCTTGCCTGTACTGCGAAGCGCTTTTGCCTGTAAAGGCTTTAAAAGATTTATTAAAATGGCTAAAATTGTTAAAACCGCTTTCAAAACATATTTCAGTAATACTTTTGGTATTCTCAGATAAGAGTTTTGAAGCGTGAACCAGACGATAATCGTTTACAAAATTAGTAAAGGTCTTGTTGGTTATTTTTTTAAAATACCTGCAGAAAGAGGGGGTTGTCATACTCACCATGTTTGAAACAGTTTCCAGCTGGATGGGTTCCTGAAAATTATCTTTTACATAATTAAAAACGACATTAATCCTATCATTGTCCTGCACCTGCAATTCTAGGGCAAAACCATCTGCATTTAAAATAGTGTATTCGTTACTTACTCCAAGATCATTCAAGATTCTGATCATTCGCAACAATCGGTCAAAATTAGACCGCCTTTCCATCTCTTCAATAATTGGAGCAATTTTTTTTAAGGTTTCTTTACCAAAAGCGATTCCTCCTTTTGCTTTCTGAAAAAGCTGTTGAATATTTTTGAGTTCTGGCACATTCAAAAACTCGCTTCCTAAAAAATCAGCAGGCATTTGGATAACAATTTCATTTTTATTACCTGTTTTTTCATCGGTAAAACCACAATGAGGCAGATTACTTCCAATTAATACCAGATCTCCATCTGAATAATAAGAGATATGGCTTCCTATCTGTCTTTTTCCTGAGCCCCCGTTTACAAAAACCAATTCAATTTCGGGATGGTAATGCCATAAATCGGATTTACAATTAGCGTTTTCGACATATTTTGTAAAAGTAAAAGAACTTCCAAAAGCTGGCGTAATAATTTCTAGCGTCGGACTTATTTTTTTCATGTGTATCTATTTTGAAAAGTCACTCAAATTTACCACAAAAGAGTTCTATATTACCTAATTTTAACATATATCGTTTTCGTAAAGTTAAAATAGCACACATATTGGAAAATTCCGTTGCGTTGTGCAATCCATTAACCTATTACATTTGTAAAAGAAATTTAAACTAATAATTTAAAAAAACAGAATATATGAAAACGATCTTAAAACTTAGCCTAGCAGTATTAGTTGCAATGACAACAATGAATACGTATGCAATCAATGGTGATATATTATTGAATGTAAAAACTGTTAACGGTAAAGAAATCAGCTTTGCAATAAATCAGCTTCAAAAAGCAAATGTTACGATTACTGATAGATTCCATAACGTAATTTATACAGAAATGGTAACTGGAAAAGCGGGTATTGCAAAAACTTATAGCTTAGAAGAATTTCCAGCTGGTACTTACTTTTTGGAAATAGAAACTAACACTAAAAAAGTAACTCATGAAATTACTGTTACAAGAGAAGCATCAATTTTATCAAGAAGATCAATCCAAGATCAAAATATAGCTGCAAACTAAGCAGATTACCTTTTAGGTCTTACTAATTCAAACAAAAAACAGCTCCATTTCAGAGCTGTTTTTTGTTTTGAAAATATTTCAGAATATTTTAAAACTACATATTCCTTCTATACTGCCCTCCTACTTCAAACAAAGCTTCGGTAATCTGTCCTAGAGAACACACTTTTGCAGCTTCCATTAAATGCTCAAATAAATTATCTCCTTTTATTGCAGCTTCCTGAAGAATATTCAAATGTTCTTTTACCAAATCGGCATGGCATAGATGCAGATTATTGAGCATTGTAATCTGATACTGCTTTTCTTCTTCGGTGGCACGGATTACTTCTGCAGGAATTACCGTTGGAGAACCTTTTGAACTTAAGAATGTGTTTACACCCACAATTGGAAATTCGCCAGTATGTTTCAAGGTTTCATAATACAGGCTTTCCTCTTGAATTTTAGAACGCTGATACATCGTTTCCATGGCACCAAGTACTCCGCCACGCTCTGTAATCCGGTCGAATTCTTTTAAAACCGCTTCTTCGACCAAGTCCGTAAGTTCTTCAATAATGAATGACCCCTGGATTGGATTTTCATTTTTTGCCAGACCCAATTCTTTATTAATAATCAGCTGGATTGCCATTGCTCTTCGCACAGATTCCTCTGTTGGTGTTGTAATTGCTTCATCATAAGCATTGGTATGCAATGAGTTGCAATTGTCATATATCGCATACAAAGCCTGCAAAGTGGTGCGGATATCGTTAAAATCAATTTCCTGTGCATGTAAAGAACGACCCGATGTCTGAATATGGTATTTCAGCATCTGGGCTCTTTCATTGGCACCGTATTTATTTTTCATGGCTTTCGCCCAAATTTTACGAGCTACACGACCTATTACTGCATACTCTGGATCGACACCATTGGAAAAAAAGAACGATAAATTTGGCCCAAAATCGTTAATATCCATGCCACGGCTCAAATAATATTCTACGTAGGTGAATCCGTTGGCAAGAGTAAAAGCCAGCTGAGTGATAGGGTTGGCACCTGCCTCGGCAATATGGTAACCTGAAATAGATACTGAGTAAAAGTTTCTGACATTTTGTGCAATAAAATATTCCTGAACATCACCCATCAGACGCAGTGCAAATTCTGTAGAGAAAATACAGGTATTCTGGGCCTGATCTTCTTTTAAAATATCAGCCTGAACGGTTCCTCTTACTTTTTTAAGCGTTTTGGCTTTAATTTTTTCATAAACCTCCAAAGGCAAAACCTGATCTCCCGTCACTCCCAAAAGAAACAGTCCTAAACCATTGTTTCCTTCAGGTAAATCTCCCTGGTAATGTGGACGCTCAATGCCTTTTGCCTCATAAATTTTATTGATTTTATCTACAGCCTCATCCTCAAGATTATTTTCCTTAATATAATGCTCACACTGCTGATCGATAGCTGCATTCATAAAAAATGCAAGAAGCATCGGTGCTGGCCCATTAATCGTCATACTTACCGATGTCATTGCATGAACTAAATCAAATCCTGAATACAGTTTTTTAGCATCATCCAGACAGCAGATTGAAACTCCCGCATTTCCTATTTTACCATAAATGTCAGGCCGTAAATGCGGATCATTTCCATATAAAGTAACACTGTCAAAAGCAGTAGAAAGCCTCTTGGCTGGCAACCCTGCGCTTACATAGTGAAAACGTTTATTGGTTCTTTCAGGCCCGCCTTCGCCGGCAAACATGCGTGACGGATCTTCGCCTTCCCGCTTAAACGGATATAAACCAGAAGCAAATGGAAATTCTCCAGGTACGTTTTCCTGCAGGCACCAGCGCAGAATATCGCCCCATGCCTTGTACTTAGGCATCGCAACTTTTGGAATCTGAGAATGTGACAGCGACTCGGTATGTGTATCCATTTTTATTTCCTTGTCACGGACTTTAAAAGTATAAACCGGATTTTTATACTGGCTCACTTTTTCGTCCCAATTAAGAATCATTTCCCAATTATAGGGATCGAGATCCATTTTTACTATATCAAATTGGTTCAGCAGAAGATTGATAAAAATTTTATTATCATCATGTTCTTTTAAAGCACTTGGGAGTACCGATTCTTCCTCAATTCCAGCTTTGTTAATCACAGGAACTTTTCCGGAAACACTTTCCAGCGTTTTAAAAATCCCGTATAATTTCTGGGCCACCTGCTCCTGACTCAAAGCAATGGCATCGTATTTCCTGTTATTTTCGGCAATTTCAGATAAATAACGCGTTCTGTGAGGGGGAATCACGAAGATTTTCTCGCTCATTTCGCGGGTAATTTCAAAAGCTGATTTTAGATCCGAACCTGTTTTTTCAACAATTTTATCCATGATGGATTTATACAAAGTATTCATCCCCGGATCATTGAATTGTGAAGCAATCGTTCCAAAAACCGGCATTGCATCTGGATTGACATCCCAAAGATTATGATTGCGCTGGTATTGTTTTTTCACATCGCGAATAGCATCCAAAGCACCGCGTTTATCAAACTTATTCAAAGCCACCAGATCAGCAAAATCAAGCATGTCGATTTTTTCCAATTGAGTTGCTGCGCCAAATTCGGGTGTCATTACATATAAAGAAACATCTGAATGATCCATTATCTCGGTATCAGATTGGCCAATTCCCGAAGTTTCCAGAATTATGATATCATATTTAGCTGCTTTCAAAACTTCAATAGCTTCTGCAACATATTTGGACAAAGCCAAATTGGATTGGCGCGTAGCCAGCGAACGCATATATACACGAGGATTATTTATCGCATTCATACGGATTCTGTCTCCCAATAATGCACCGCCAGTTTTACGTTTCGAAGGATCTACAGAAATTAACCCAATTGTTTTTTCGGGAAAATCGATTAAAAATCGGCGGACTAATTCGTCAACCAATGATGATTTTCCTGCACCGCCAGTTCCTGTAATACCAAGAACTGGAATTTTTGATGTTTTATTTTTTTCATGAATAACATCAAAGAAAGGTTTTGCAATTTCTGGAAAATTCTCGGCGGCCGAAATTAACCGTGCAATAGCCGTTGGCGTTTTGCTTTCAATTAAATCCAGTTCATTGGATAATTTATCTCCGATAGGAAAATCAGAACGTTCAACTAAATCATTGATCATTCCCTGCAGTCCCATCGCACGCCCATCATCGGGAGCATATATTCTGGTAATTCCGTAAGCTTGCAATTCTTCTATTTCAGATGGCAGGATTACACCTCCGCCTCCGCCAAAAATTTTAATATGCCCAGCGCCTTTTTCTTGAAGCAGATCATACATGTATTTAAAATATTCATTATGTCCTCCTTGGTAGGAAGTCATTGCAATAGCATTAGCATCTTCCTGAATAGCGGTACCGACCACTTCCTCTACACTTCGGTCATGACCAAGGTGAATTACCTCAACTCCTGTGGACTGAATAATCCTTCTCATTATGTTTATTGCTGCATCGTGACCGTCAAAAAGTGATGCGGCAGTTACAATTCGGACTTTATTTACGGGCACATAAGGTTTTACTAATTCCATTTTATGAATATGATAATTTAATAGCGCAATTTACATAAATTTTAAAATAAAAATTAAAAAAATAGACATAAAACACAAAATATGACAACAATGTTTTTTATTGAGAAAACTAGGCTGTTTTCACAAAAAATTGGTATTTTCGAGTTCTAGCCCAATAAAAATGATTTAAGATTTTTAATTAACGATATTCGATTTTTGAACTTATAAAAGTTGTAAAAAGCAGCTGCCTTCGAGTCTGGCAGTATAAAATCTAGAATCAGAAAATCGTTCATCATCTTTCAAAAATCCATAAAAATTGCTCCTAATTATTTTAGAAATTTAAAGAAATGCAAAAAATTACTATACTTATCCATTGTGAAGACAAAAAGGCGATTATTGCGTCGGTTACCAATTATATAGCATCGATTGATGGAAATATCATTTATCTTGACCAGCATGTTGATGCCGATGAAAATGTGTTTTTTATGCGGTTAGAGTGCGAGTTTAGCAGAACCAATTGGAATATTGAATCTATTAAAAGTCACTTTCAAGAGAATCTCGCCACTCCTTTTAACATGACCTGGGCGATGTACCCTCAGGATCAAAAACCAAAAATGGCATTGTTTATATCTAAATACGATCATTGCTTATATGACATATTGGGACGTTACTGTGCTGGTGAACTGCCTCTCGAAATTCCATTAATTATTAGCAATCACGAAGATTTAAAACCTGTTGCCGAACGTTTTAATATTCCGTTTTACCATGTTCCTTTCACTAAAGACAGTAAAGAAGAAGGCGAAAAAACACAGATCGAATTATTAAAAAAGTTTGATATTGATTTTATTGTCCTTGCCCGTTATATGCAGATTATTACTCCAAATCTGATTTCTCTTTACAAAAACAGGATTATTAATATACATCATTCATTTCTTCCTGCGTTTCCAGGCGCAAAACCGTATCACTCGGCATTCAAGCGCGGAGTAAAAATTATTGGTGCCACAAGCCATTATGTTACCGAAGAACTGGACGAAGGCCCGATTATAGAACAGGATATTTCGAGAGTTTCTCATAGCCACTCCATTGAAGATTTTATTATGAAAGGACGTGATTTGGAACGCATAGTACTCGCTAGAGCTATAAAATTACATGCCGAAAGAAAAACGATGGTGTATAATAATAAGACGGTTGTGTTTTCCTGATTATTTTTCAGTTTTATTTTAATGAAAAACTGATTTAAAAAAACATTTGCCTTTTTTTAGGAAAATTTCAAACTCATAAAACTGTTGTTTTATCTACATTTGGAAAAAAATAAAAACAAAAATGAAAAAAGCCCTGCTCCTGCTCTTATTCCTGCCTGCAATCTGTAATGCACAATTAAAAGATATATTAAAAAAAGCAACCGATAAAGCGGCTGCAATTACAAAATCAAACAGCAGTCTGGATATTGCTGCCGGTTTAAAAGAAGCTCTTAATAAAGGTATAACTGAACAAGTATCGAAACTCACCGCAATTGATGGTTTTTATAAAAACGAAGCTGTAAAAATTTTAATGCCCGAAGAATTAGCCAAACTTGACAAGACTTTGCGAAAAATGGGAATGTCCAAATTAGCTGATGAAGGTATTTTAGCATTAAACAGAGCCGCAGAAGATGCTGTAAAAGAAGCAACTCCAATATTTGTATCAGCAATTAAAAACATAACCATAACAGACGCCAAAGGTATTCTGCTTGGAAATGATAATGCTGCAACGGTATATCTGCAATCGGCTACGACAACTTCGCTCTATGCAAAATTTAACCCAGTAGTGCAGCAATCGATTGGCAAAGTGGGCGCCGATGTTATATGGACAAAGATTATAAAACAATACAACACGATTCCGTTTGTTGCCAAAGTAAATCCTGATCTTACTGATTATGTAACAAATAAAGCATTAGACGGCGTTTTTAAAATGATTACCGTTGAAGAAAAAAACATCAGAACCAATCTCAACGCCAGAACTTCGGAAGTTTTGAAAAAGGTATTTGCCATGCAGGATACAAATAAAAGCGTTCAGGCCAACTAATTTTTCTTCAAAAAAATATCAGAATTTTAATATGTTAAAATTAATTTGAAAACTTAACTTTTGCAGATTAACTAATAACAATTCCTTAACAGCGATACATAAACATTATACTGATCTTTGCAATGTAATAAACTGGTTATTTATTATTTTGGTTTTGGTTAGTTATAAAATTGCCTGCATCTATATGGTGCAGGCATTTTTTATTTATGAGTATTCTAAATTTATTTAGCTGTATGTATAAAAGACAAAACTGCAGTATTAAAAGCATTGGGCTGTTCTACATTTACTACATGCCCGCAATTTTCGATTACAAATAACTGGGATGATTTATAATGACTTTCTACTACTTTACGAACTGCCGGCAGAAACATATAATCTTCTTCCCCCATCACATAAAGAGTTGGTATATTTAGTTCTACTTGCCGAAACCACTTTAGGACAGGATTTATCTCAGCAGTCAGCTTAAACCATTTAATAAATTCTTTCTGGTATAATTTTTTTGCTTCGGTAATAAATAGCGATCGGGATTGCTTATGGCTTTTTTTGGGCATTATCACAAAAGCGAAAAACCTGTATAAAACCAAGTAAGGCAAAACATATTTAAATGTATTTCCTAGGCGCATTAATACTTGAGAACGAAAATTCATTTTCAAAATCGCACCTCCCATAATCATGCTTTGCACTCTCTCAGGATACATTTCGGCCAATTGACGAATAAGAATCGTTCCTAAAGATATTCCAACAAAATGTGATTTCTCTATTTTCAGATAATCCAGAACTTCGAGAATATCGTGAGCCAGAGCTGAAAAAGTATATTTTTGTCTGAAAGCGGTTTTCAAGGTTGTTTTGGATTCTCCATGACCTCTTAAATCCAATAACAGAATATTGTAGCTTTTTTTAAAATCTCTGATTTGTTTGAACCAAATAGAGGAACTTCCCCCAGCCCCATGGACAAATGTCACCCATTGGTCACTGCTGTTGTTCTTATATACCGTATAATTAATCACTTAGTTTTCTTTTGCTGAAGCAAAGATATATTTTTTTTTAATAGTTCTCCACATCGTGATGCGCCACTTGATAACTATCACAATCTGAAACAATCTTGTTTTTTTTATCAGATGCTTTTGTGCAGGTATTTAAAATAATTCAAAGCTCTAATCAATCGGCTTCCATACCACGAAAACATTTCACCATCTACCAAAATAACTTTGGCATTAACAGCTTCTTTTATAATTTCGAATCCATCCTCTGCCTTAAATGGAAACGGTTCTGATGAGAGCAGAACCAAATCCAGGTTTCCATCCTTATCGATTTGATCAAGTGCAATTTCAGGATACCGTTCCTGCGAAGCATAATAATTCCGAAAGTGATTCAGCTTCAATAACTCATCGATAAAAGTTCCTGAACCAGCAGCCATATAAGGATTTTTCCAAATAAAATAAGCCACATTCCTGATTGGAAAATCTTGAATAAAATTTTTAAAATCGCTCAAGGCAAAAGTCAATTTATCGTTCCATTTCCGGGCTTCGGTTCTTCGGTTAAAGAGCTGTCCAAAGTCGGTTATCATTTGAAAATTATCTTCGACAGTAAAAATATCAGTTACCCATACTGGGCATATTTTTTTTAACTCGTCCACAATTTCCTTAGTATTCTCTTCTTTATTGCAAATGATAATATCGGGATTGAGCAAACGGATTTTCTCGTAATTCACTTTCTTAGTGCCTCCGACTATTTTTTTTGTAGATTTCAAATGATAGGGATGTACACAAAACTTAGTGATACCTACGATATTTTCCTCCAAACCCAAATCATAAAGCAATTCGGTTTGGGAAGGTACGAGTGAAATAATCCGCTCAGGTGAAGATCCAAATGTATGAGTTTCTCCGAGCTGGTCTATGAATTGTTTCATTTTTAAATATTGGCTCAAAAGCCTGATATTGCTTAAAGCTGTTTAACAATAACCATTAAACAGCTTTCAACTTTTAAACAATTTAAACTTTTAAACCCTTTAAGATTTCCTCCATTTCCTGCTGCATTTTCAATGCTTCCGCTCTTGCTGCTTCGGCAAAATCAGTTCCATTGGATGCATAAATAATGGCGCGCGAAGAGTTAATCAGCAATCCCACATTGTCATTGATTCCGTATTTGCAAACTTCTGAAAGGCTGCCACCCTGTGCGCCAACGCCTGGAACTAATAAAAAACTATCTGGAACAATTTTACGGATTTCGGTAAAATATTCTGCTTTGGTAGCACCAACTACATACATTAAGTTTTCGGAATTCTTCCAGGTTTTGGATGTTTCCAGCACATGTTTGTAAACTTCTTTTCCATTTACTTGCAAAGTCTGAAAATCAAAAGCGCCCTCATTAGATGTCAGAGCCAGCATTATGGTATGCTTATTTTCAAACGCTAAAAAAGGTTCAACTGAATCTTTCCCCATATATGGAGCGACAGTTACGCTGTCAAAATTCAAATCCTCAAAAAAGGCTTTGGCATACATAGAAGATGTATTCCCAATGTCACCTCTTTTTGCATCGGCGATTGTAAAAATTTCCGGGTAGTTTTCGTTGATATAATTTATGATTTTCTGCAAAGAGGCCCAGCCCTTTAGTCCATAAGCTTCAAAAAAAGCAATATTAGGCTTGTAAGCTGCCGTTAAATCGTGTGTTGCATCGATAATCGCTTTATTGAATTCGAAAATCGGGTCTTCGGTTTCTAATAAATGCTTGGGAATTTTATTCAAATCAACATCTAAACCTACGCATAGAAATGATTTTTTGATTTTGATCTGATCGGAAAGCTGTCGTGTTGTCATGGCAAATTTAGTTGTGTGGCAAATTTACAAACTAGAATCTAAAAATACTTGAAATTTTGCAACATTCCTGAGCAATTATATAAGCCTAAAGATTATGAAGCAGCATAGATTTGTAAAAACAATCATGGGGATGATTCTAAAAGTTGTAAAACAGGTTACTAATTTTTAAAACAAAAACATTATGAACACTACAGAAATTAAAGGAAACTGGAATGAAATAAAAGGAAAACTTAAGCAAGAATATGCTGATCTGACTGATGACGATTTGTTGTATGAAGAAGGAAAAGAAGACGAAATGTATGGAAAAATCCAAAAAAGAATCGGCAAATCGAAAGATGAAATTACAAAATGGATTGCTGATTTGTAATTAACTGTTTTTCAGTCAATAAAATTGAACTGTCTATACTTTTTTACTAATTTCTAATTTTTTTTAGGGGTTATTAATTTTTTATAGGCAGTTCTCTATTCACAACATGACAGGCTTTATTTACATTAATGATCCAAAATTATTTTAATGAACCTAGATTTTACCTGAACATTCTATTCTGCCCGCATTGCCATAATTATTATGGCTTTTTGTATTTTATAACATATAAAAATCATAAGTTCATATGATTTATTAATTCAAAACAAAAATGATTTATATACTAGTCAATACTGGTTCTTCAAGTTATCAGACAAAAATGAAGCTATTAAAGACTTGCTAATCAGATAAAATATTAAATACAAAAAACAGCTGAATAAATTAACGAACAAAAGTCTACAATTTATTACAATATTTTTAATTACTTTAGTAACAAATAATTTTGATTATGAGAATATTTATTAAATTCGATTTTAACAATATCTGCAAGAAGATTCTCGAGGAAAAACTTGAAGAATGCCAAATAAAACATAGGATTCTGGGTTTTGGAGAAGTTGAATTTTTAGAAAAAATAACAGCATCAAAAATGGATCAGTTTAGTGAATCATTAGGCAGGTATGGAATTGAAATAGTCGAAAACCAAAAAACCATATTGATACAAAAAATCAAGGATACAATAGTAGACATGGTTTTTAATGAGGATGCTAATGTAAATGTAAAAAGTTCGGTCTATCTGGCCGATAAGCTCAATCATTCCTATGGCTACTTATCCAATATTTTTTCGGAAGTAACATATACGTCGATAGAGAATTTTATAATTCTGCAGAAAATAGAATATACAAAACAATTAATTATTAACAATCAGTTATCGTTAACAGAGATAGCATTTAAGCTCAATTATTCCAGTGTTGCACATTTAAGTTCACAGTTTAAAAACACTACTGGTATAACACCTTCGGCCTTTCAAAGAATTATAAACAAACGAAGGGAAATTGCCTCTAACAAATAAAACAAATAAAAATATGCAGCACGATTCTATACTTATTACACTAGCAGATGACGATGAGGATGACAGATTATTTTTTATTGATGCTTTCGAAGAATTAAAAATCAATACAATTGTCAACACCGTCAACAATGGCAGAGAGCTGATGAATTACATTAATAATCCAGAAACAATCTTGCCCAACATCATTTTTTTAGATTTAAATATGCCAATTTTAAACGGAATTGAATCTTTGAAAGAAATAAAAGCAAATGACCGGTTCAAAGACATTGTAATAGCTATTTATTCTACCTCGTCATCGGATCAGGATGTAGAAGATACATTTATTTTGGGAGCAAATATATATATTAAAAAACCCAACAATTTTGACAATCTAAAAAAAGTATTATCAGAGATAGTTACAATCAATTGGCAATATCATACTAGCGGCTTAAACAAAGATACCTTTTTGCTCAGAATATAATTCCAACTAATAATTTTATGAAATACAATAGACATCAATCTTCAATTTATCATAAAATTATATTTACAGTAAGCTTATTTATATTATTTTTTATTAGTGTGCTGACTGTAAAGCACATTAATAATATTTCTAATTCTACCAAACTGCTCATATACACTTATGAAGTAAATCTGGAATTGGAACATTTATTCTCCAATATAAAGGATTCTGAAAACAACATGAGAGGCTATATTATCTCAAGAGACAACCTTTATTTAATACTTTACAAAAATGACATAAAAAGCATAAACAGCTCTTTTTCAATACTTAGAAAACTAACTAGGAACAATGCCGTACAGCAAAAAAATTTAGAGTCATTGTACAAAATGATAAATAAAAGGCATGAACATATTGCCAAATATTACAATCTGAATCAAAATGCTGATTTTTTAAAAAATTATGATTTCAAAAAGGATTTCAGGGAAAGCAGCAAGCTTTTGATTGACATTAGAATTAAATTAAATGAGATGGTTCATAATGAAAAATCAAGTTTAAGTGTACAGAATTCTATATATGACAGGCAGATATATTTTACCCCAATTATAACTTTAGGTATATTATTCATAACTCTTTTACTGCTTATTTTTGCATATTATCAAACCACAAAAGATATTGAAAAACTTCAGACCGCAAATGTCAAATTAAATAAATCCCAGTTTTTAAGCAATAAAGCAGAAATTCTTTCTGAATTTGGAACCTGGGAATGGAACTTAAGCAATAATGAAATCATTTATTCTGACAACTCCTATCGTATATTTGGCATTGAACCTCAGTCTATTGAATCATACCAAGAAAAATTCAAAAAATTTGTGCATCCTGAAGATGTAACAGCTGTAGATACCCTTTTTGAAAAATTTGCAGCAGGCGAAGACTTGCCACACACTTCTTTCAGAATTATTAAACCTAATGGAGAAACACGTATTTTGAGATCTGTGGGGAAATTATTTACTGATGAATTGGGTAACAAAACAGTATTAGGAGTAACTGCAGATATTACTGATGAGCACAATAAAAACGAATTATTAAAAAGCAATTACGAAGATTTACTCAAAGTAAACAACCAATTGGAAATCTTCGAAGAGTCAAGCAAACAGGCTGAAATCATAGGAAAGTATGGCAGCTGGATTTTAAATTTTGATACTTCAACCGTCAAATATTCAGACAATAGATACAGATTACTGGGATACGAACCTCAATCTTTTGAAGCATCCATTGATAACTTATTTGAATTTGTCCATCCAGAAGACAAAAAAAATGTTGACAAAGCATTTAAAAAAGCTTTAAACACAATGGAGCTTCCATCTATAAATTACAGAGTAATTACTAAAGATGGAAAGATCAGGCACTTTAGAACCATAGCAAAATCATTTACTGATTTGAGAGGCACTCAAAGCATGATTGGAACCACAAGAGATGTTACCGAAGATTATAATAAGAGCTTGCAATTAAAACAGCGTAACAAAGAATTAGAAAAACACATCAAAGAACTGGACGAATTTAATCAGGTTGCCAGCCATGATTTACAAGAGCCTTTGAGGAAAATCCAGACTTTTATTTCGCGGATTAATGAGAAAGAAAAAGAAAACCTTACTGATCTTGGCAAGGAATATTTATCAAAAATGGAAATTGCATCCAATAGAATGCGTGTGTTAATTGACGATCTGCTGCAATATTCCAAGGCAAATAGATCAGAAAAAAACTTAGTAAAAACTGATCTAAATGAAATATTGCGCGAAAGTTTAGCCGAAGTATCACAAAGCATAGAAGATAAAAAAGCAATTATTCATTATACACAATTACCAACAATTGATGGTATCTCTTTCCAGATGCAGCAGCTTTTTTCTAATTTATTAAGTAATTCATTAAAATACTCAAAAGCTGATGTACCTCCTGTCATTACAATTGACTGCACAGAAGTTACTGCAAAAACCGAAG
Organism: Flavobacterium aestuarii; assembly: GCF_040049115.1. Taxonomy (NCBI): domain Bacteria; kingdom Pseudomonadati; phylum Bacteroidota; class Flavobacteriia; order Flavobacteriales; family Flavobacteriaceae; genus Flavobacterium; species Flavobacterium aestuarii. Next base: position 135,759 of record NZ_JBDLZZ010000008.1, on the reverse strand, counting down.
TTATATTAAATGACAAAAGCGCAAAAAAATACTACAGAATAAATTTCACTGACAATGGAATAGGTTTTGAACAAGAACATGCCAAAAAAATATTTCTGCTATTTAACCGCCTTCATGGCAAAACCGAATACCACGGAACAGGTGTTGGACTGGCTATCTGCGAGAAAATTGTAGAAAATCATAAAGGATATATTTTTGCAAACGGCCAGCCTAATGAAGGGGCAACCTTCTCCATTTACTTCCCTATCCCAATACCATAAAGGCTTATATGGAAATAATATAAGACATAAAATAAATTATATAATGCATTTTATCTGCCTCACAATGAACTTTGTACAAAAAGAAAAGGCGATGAAAAACCTGCATATTTCACAATACATCCGCTACAATTTAATCCTGTCTGTTGTAATATTTTGTATTTTATCCTGTTCACATCAAGAAAAAGATTATAATTATTCGATTTATAAAATAGAATCTGCCAAAGAAGATCCAATAATCGATTTCCGCACAATTGACTGCCTCAATGAATCCAATCAGAAAGCAATTGAACTCTCAAGTGCATCCTTACGATTAACGAAAGACCTGCCTACGCTTCAGCTTCTATTAAAAATAAAAAGAGACAATAAAAAAATTAATTCGGATTTTGAGAGATTGGCAAATGATAATTTAATAATAATTCCAAAACTTATATATCGAACGGATATTGATGATTCGATCAGCCACGAAAGCCGCGAATATTATATGCTTAAAAAATTAGAAACCGAGATTAAAAATCAAATTACAACATTTGACAGTATTGAAAAAAAAACTAAAAATACTGATTTCAAAGTTTTTGCTATGCAGTCAAAAAAAATATTAGCAGACAATAATAGCGCGTTAAAAACACTTTTTAAATAATCTAATGAGCTCTTTCAAACCATATATTATTTCTCTTTTCAAAGTTATCAAAAATGCGATAAATAATTTTTCGGAACATAAAGTTCTAAAAATGAGTGCAGCCTTATCCTATACAACCATGTTTTCGATGGGGCCATTGCTATTGGTAATTTTATTTTTATCAGATCTGTTTTGGGGACGAGAAGCTACAGAGGGAACAATATATAACCAAATTAAAAACTTTGTAGGACCGTCGAGCGCAGCCCAGATTCAGACAATAATAGAAAATCTGAGCATATCAGACAAAGGAAATCTAGCTGGGATTATAGGCATAATCACTTTGTTAATAGGTGCAACATCAGTATTTGCTGAAATTCAGGATTCTATCAATACCATTTGGGGCATCAAACCCAAAAAACAATCTGGATTCTGGCTGTATCTAAAATCACGATTGCTTTCCTTTGGAGTAATAGGAAGCTTCGGATTTATTTTACTCGTATCGCTGGGAATTTCAACCATAATGGATACATTGGGCGACCGGTTTTTATCCAGGTTCTCAGACTCGCTATTTTATCTAATCTATATAATCAATGCCTTGATGACTTTTATTGTTATTTCACTTTTGTTTGGAGCTATATTCACGATCTTGCCAGATGCCGAAATAAAATGGAAACAAGTCCGGTTAGCCTCTTTCACAACGGCAATATTATTTATGATCGGGAAATTTTTAATTTCTTTTTACATTGCCAGCTCAGATATTCAAAACATATATGGCACTGCAGGCTCGTTCGTAGTATTGATGATTTGGGTATACTATTCATCTGTCATACTTTATTTTGGTGCAGAGTTTGCCAAGAGTTATGCAATACAGTTCTCAAGCGCGATTGTTCCGTCAGAATTTGCCGATTTAGTGCATTCGGTTGAAATTGTTTCTGAAGAGCCAACCCTTCAAAAAGCACAAAAAGAGCTGCAGGCAATTAAATTACAAAATCCGCAGAAATAAAATCTTTTTCTTTCAATAACACAAACCTTCCCAATATTCGGAAGGTTTTTTTATGTTTTTAATACAGTTTTAGTGTTAATGGAAATTATATAAAACAACAAAAATATCATATAACAGGAGAAACTCCCTAGTTATGCAACTTTGTATCATTAGAAATCAATAAATAAAAACTTTATGAAAAGCCAAATAAAATTATTAGCCGCAATTGCTTTTACAGGATTAACAATTACTAGTATGAAAGCACAAAATTCAGATGGAGCACAATTTGGAATTAAAGGGGGAGTTAATTTTTCTAACATCTACGATACAGAAGTAGATGATAATAATGTGTTGACAAGTTTTAATGCCGGTGTTTACGCATCTTTTCCTGTTGGAGATATTCTTTCTATTCAACCGGAAATTTTATACAGCCGAAAAGGAGGTGAATTAAATTATGACAATGCAATTACCACGGGAACGGCTCAGTTTAAACTCAATTATATTGAGGTTCCAGTATTGTTTAAAGTTAACATAACTGACAACCTGAATGTTCATGCAGGTCCCTATTTTGCCTATTTAATCGATGCCCAAGTTAGTAATGATGCTAACGGTGATGCAATAGACTTTGAAGATTCGTATGATAATGACGATTTCAACAAATTCGATGTTGGTATTTCAGCAGGTGTAGGGTTTGATTTTAATTCGTTCGGAATTGGAGCCCGTTATAACTACGGATTATCAACAATTGGCAAGGAAAGAGATTTTGCAGGCACTACTTACACTATCCCTGATGGAAAAAACAGCAGTGTAAGCTTATATTTATCTTATAAATTGAATTAAAAAAACTAATCGTTAAAAGGTAGAAATCATGTCAAATTTGTTGTACTTAATAGCAGTTGTATTGGTGATTGCATGGGCACTGGGCTTTTTCGTGTACAATGCAGGATCTATTATTCATCTTTTATTAGCAATCGCCATAATCGCTTTTTTACTACGGGTAATAGACGGAAGAGGAAGAATTTCAAAATAATTAAAAACAAGAAACTATGAGAACTGACAAAACAATAATCGGGATTTTAGGAGGAATTGCAGCAGGTGCAGTATTGGGAATATTATTTGCTCCTGATAAAGGTGCCAATACAAGAGATAAAATCGCTAAGAAAAGCTGCTCAGTAACTGATGATTTAAAAGCAAAGCTAGACAATATTACCAGCTCAATATCTAAAAAATACAATTCATTAAAAAGCAAAGGCGAAGCTTTTGCCGAAAATGCAAAAGATAAAAATCAAAGTCTGGAATACTAAGATTGCTGCATATAATGGGAAGCTTTTTTAAATCTAAAACAGCAAGAAAATTAATAACTAAAATTTGTAAAAAATGAGAAATTTAAAAATAACATTTGCCTTGGCAGCAGCCGTAATAGCTTTTTCATCCTGTAAAGACGAAAAACAAGAAAAAGCACAAAAATCATTAGAAGCTTATAGTGATTATATTGATTCTATCAGTGACGTTCAACAAGATAAAGCAATCGAAAACTGGGCAGCTATAGAAAGCGATTATGCCAGACTAAAATCAGAAGCCGAAACTTCATTGGCAAACGCAACTGATAAAACAAAATTACAAGACAGTCTGAATACCGCGACACTAAGATATGAAGAATACAAAACCAATATTGTATCGGCAAAAGAAAAAGCAGAAGAAACCGATTCAAAAACAATAATATATAAAACTTTATTTGGACCCGACTATGTAAGTGATGATTTAAAATTCAATTGGGTCAATAAAGATAACATTTTGAGTGTATATGATAACTTCGTTACTACCGTTCAAAAAAATAAAGATTCTTATTCACGTGAAGACTGGGACGAAATCAAAATTGTCTATGAAGCATTAGATTCCAGAAAAAATACTGTTGAAAAAGAAGGCTTAAGCAGCCACGACAATAATAAGATTGCTGGGCTAAAACTTAAATTTGCCCCTATGTATACCCTAAATAGAATGGGTGCTAAATCTGAGGAAAACGCAGAAGCAAAAAAATAATGCAGGCTGCGCTAAGTCTAAAGATTTAAGCAAAAGTCAAATCTTTTGGCAATAAAAAAAAGAGGCCAAACGGCCTCTTTTTTGATTTTATAAAAACAGAATTATAGTTTTCCTTCGTAGATAGTACCAACATGGATTACCTCGGTTCTGCGGTTTTGCGCTCTGCCTTCAGCGGTTTTATTGCTGGCAACTGGTTTAGTCGCACCATATCCAATATAAGTCAGATTATCAGGATTAACACCTTTTGCTATTAATGCATCCATAACAGCTTTGGCTCTAGCTTCTGAAAGTTTTTGATTAGACACAGCATTTCCTACGTTATCTGTATGACCTTCAATAGAGAATTTTGCATTTGGATAATTTTTGATAATTTCTTTAATAGCATCTAATCTTCCATCGGTCTCTCCTTTATCTGCATTTTGCAAAACAGCTTTACCTGTTACAAAGAATACTGCTCTTGCCTGAACCTTAAGCTCTTTTAGTGCCTCTTGAGTTACTTCAGGGCATCCTTTATTGCCAGCAGGACCAGGAACAGTTGGACAAGAATCTTCTTTATCCAGAACTCCATCTTTATCGGCATCTAGTTCAGGACATCCAGCATTAGCTGCTAAGCCTTTTTCGTTAGGACATTTATCATCTTTATCAAGAATCGAATCCCCATCAGTATCTGCCCATGGACAACCTTTGTTTTCTACTGGCCCGGCAGCAGCTGGACAAGCATCTACATTATCCATTACGGTATCGTTATCAGAATCCCCCCAAGGGCATCCTTTATTTTCTGCTGGACCTGCAGCTTTTGGACAAGCATCATCTTTATCAAAAACTGTATCCCCATCGCCATCAGGCCAAGGACAGCCTTTATTCTCAGCCGGACCTGCCTCCTTTGGACATTTGTCATCTTTATCTAAAATCTCATCTTCGTCTGAGTCTTTAAATTTCTTTTGATATACTGGAATTTTTAATCCAAAATAAACATCGGCTCCTTTTGACTCTTTTGAAAATATATTTGTAATCACAGAACTTGAACCAACAAACAGCGGTCCAAAACGCAATCCTGACCCTACTTGCATCCCAGTATATTCCATATAATTTATTGGCAATGAAAAAGTAAACCATCTGGTCTCATAACGAGGCGTAAGCATCCATGTGTTTTGAGTATATGTCTGATTCAAAGTCTGTTTATCTACTAAACTTAAATTTCCAGTCATGTTAAGATAAAATTTCTTGTACATGTTCCAATCAGCATCGACATGCAGCATGGTTGGGAGATTAGATTTTGAATCTTTATATGTAGTAACAGGAGTGCCATAATGATCTTCTAAAAAATCACCAAAATTATCAAAATCAGAATCCTCAATATCCTGTGCAGAAACTACACCAGCGACATTATATACATCTTGTCTCAGATTTTTATAATTGATATAGCCTATATCAGTTACAGACACGCCAAAACGCAATTTGTATTTATTTAAATCTCTAAAATTATTATCACTTGCTTTAGCTTTACTCAAATCATAAGATTCATAATCGGGTCTCCATTCGTATACTAAACCGAAATCAGCGCCTAAACCATTTGAATCAGGATTAAATTTCACATCCTCATCTCCTACGATAAAATCAGGATTACTCCCTATAGTTACCGATCCTGTAGTTACCAATTGACTTGTTGCAAGATTCCCGGTCTGAAAAAAAGCAGCCGATAAATTTTCTCCATCAACATAGGAATTAACTCCTCCTACCAAATACTTGGCAGTCAATCCTCCTTTTAAGAAATGCTGTTTATTCTGCCACAAAACAGCTGCGTACGAAACTCCAATTTCGCCCCATGTTTGCCCAACAACTTGCGGATTCCCAACAGAAATAGGAGCAAAAGACTCAGCTCCATCAAAACCATCAGAAAAGCGGGTAATCAATTCTCCATTTATATTATCCAGATTTACTACTGCTCTTGCTCTCGTATAAACTGCAACAGTGTGCTTTGGAGCGATATTGAACATAAACGATGGCCCCATAATATCCGAATAGACAATCCCTCCATTGTTCTTCGTAGGAGTTTTAACACCATCCTTATCAAAATCATATGAACTGCTTGTCAAATCAAATAGACTCGCTCCGTAGTAATCATTGTTTAATGAACTGCTGGTCGAGAATATATTAATATCAGTCTTGAAACGCGAATCCGCTATAAAGGCAGGGTTAAAAAGCACGCCTTGAATTCCAGCGTAATTATCTGGAATATAACCCATATAAGATTGAGCGTTAGCCTTTACAATTGAGAACAGAACAATCAAAAAAAGTAATGATTTTTTCATAAATTGATTTTAGATTAATATTTAAACGGCAAGTATATTGCTTTATTAATTTTGCTGCAAATAATGTTAATTAAAAGCCACGGTTTTTTAATAATTTATATATTCAGAAACATATTTGTCTTATTTTAATAATGCTTCTATGTTTGCTATAAACATTCAAAACTACAAATTAAAGCCCAAAAAAAAATACCTACAAATGGGTATTCTTTTTAATTTTCTGCAATTCAGATGCAATTAGGTATAAATTGCAATTTAACTGCTGGTAATCAGTATATAATTAAATGAACTAAGATTCTGTATGGAATCTCAGTCCATTTTTAATGTTTTTTTCGGCTAAATTAAAAAACTTCGCTAGCTTCTTTTAGTTTCTCCATATTGTTAACCAATTGCAATTCGTCAACAATTTTCTGAATATCACCATTCATGATGTTGCCTAAATCATACAACGTCAAGCCTACGCGGTGATCAGTCACACGGCCCTGCGCATAATTATAGGTTCTGATTTTTGCCGAACGGTCACCCGAACTCACCTGAGACGTACGTTTTGAAGCGTCTTCGGCTTGTTTTTTGGCTAATTCCATCTCGTATAAACGGGAACGCAAAACTATCAAAGCTTTGTCTTTATTTTTATGCTGTGATTTCTGATCCTGGCATTGAGCCACCAATCCTGTTGGAATGTGAGTTAAACGAACTGCTGATTTCGTAGTATTTACCGATTGTCCTCCAGGTCCAGATGAACAGAAAAAATCTACACGAACATCATTCATATCTATCTGTACATCAAACTCTTCAGCCTCTGGAAGCACCATAACTGTTGCTGCCGATGTATGCACACGGCCTTGAGTTTCCGTTTGTGGAACACGCTGTACACGATGAACACCTGCTTCAAACTTCAAAGTTCCATACACATCTTCACCAGTAACCTCAAAAATAATTTCCTTGAAACCTCCCGAAGTCCCTTCGTTCATATCTACAACTGATGTTCTCCAGCCTTGACTTTCGCAATATTTAGTGTACATTCTGAACAAATCACCAGCAAAGATACTCGCTTCATCACCACCTGTTCCTGCACGAATCTCCACCATTACGTTTTTCGCATCTTCAGGATCTTTTGGAATCAGCATGAACTTAATTTCCTCTTCAAGCTGTGGCAAACGCTCTTTTGCTTCATCGAGCTGCATTTTGGCCATTTCTACCATATCGGCATCACTTCCATCAGCAATAATCTCATTGGCTTCGTCAATATTGGCCAAAACCAGAATATATTCTTCACGCTTCTCAACCAAAGCTTTGATACTTTTGTACTCTTGGTTCAGCAGCACATATCGTTTTTGATCAGCAATAACATCCGGCTGGATAATCAAATCCGAAATCTCGTCAAAACGCTGTTTTACATATTGAAGTCTATCTAACATTTTATAATCCCTTTTTATTTGGACGGCAAAATTACAAAAAATAGTTGATAGTTAAAAGCAGCGGAAAACTGGTTTTAATTTGGACGTAATTGAATATAAAAAATAGGTGATTAGATCAATAAAAAGTGAATTTTGAAAATTTCGTTTCTAATTCTATAACGCCATTAAATTGATCTATAACTATTTTTAAATAAACTTAAAATGATATAATTATGAGCACAAATAAACAACCATCTGGAAACAATCAGCACAAAGGAGCTGACAAAAGAAGCAACATGAGGAAACACCAATACAAAGAGCACGATGAAGTGTTAACTAATGATAAAAATTATGATCCTGATACTCATAAATTTAAAGGCAAAAATCCTGACTTCGAGGACAAACTCGATAATCAGCAAAAAAAATAATTTCACCTCAAAAAGTCTCCACACCAATGGAGATTTTTTTTATCTCCATTTTTACAAAATATACTAACTGTGATTCATGTAACTTAAAAAATGAATTATGTAAAATTTTAACTAATTAATTGCTGAAATTTATAAATCAAAGCCTCAATTCAGCAATACTCTAAAACAAAGAATATCAATACAGTAAACAGGGCTTTGCGTAAATTCTCCTCAGATCATAAAAATATAACCCAATGTCAAAAAAAACGTTTCAGAATCAAATTCTTATAGTTGGTGACATTCTCCATGAAGTAAGTCAAATAAAACAGCTTCTTCATGAAAGAATCTTTTCTCCGGCTATAACTATCATTGATCTGCTTAAAGCAGAAAGTGAAGTTTCATTTTCTAAATTTGACATAATAATTTTGTGTATTGAAACATTAGATAGAAAAACCAAAACATTTATTTGTTCCTCAAATAATCCAAAAAATATCCCTGTAATTATTATAACTGATAATGAATCAATTGCCGATTATCAAAATAATAAAAGAGTTCAGACCAAAAATATAATAATAGATTGCCTGCCAAAAGATGGATTGAATTCGTTATTATTATTCAAAAGCATTTCTTATTGTATTGAATTAAGCAAACAATATAATAAACACAAAACATTGCAGCAGCGATACCGTGATCTTTTTTATATGAACCCTTTGCCGATGTGGGTTTATGATTTAGAATCGTTGCGATTTTATGAAATTAATGATGCTGCAATAAACAAATATGGCTTTAGCCGAAAAGAATATATGCAGATGACACTGAGAGATATCCGCCCTCCTGAAGATGTGATTGAACTAAAAAAAGCAATCAAGTTTCTTAGAAAAAATAAAGAAATATTTTCAAATCGAATCTATCGTCATCAAAAAAAAGACGGATCCATAATCTATGTTGAACTGGTGAGCAACATAATCTATGTTGATAAAGCAAAATATGGACTGGTAATGGCCAATGACATAACCGAAAGCCTCAATTACATGGAAGCTATAGAAAACCAGAATTCCAGGTTACAGGAAATTGCTTTTAATTACTCCCATATTATCAGAGCGCCTCTTGCCAATATAATGGGGGTTTCCAATCTTTTGAAAGAAACAGATATAAATTCTCCGGAATATTCTGAGCTGTTGGAACATCTTTTTACTTCCTGTATCCAGCTGGATGAAAAAATCGCCGAAGTGGTTCAAAAAAGTGCTACTTATCCCTTAACATCTCAACGAAAAATTCAGACTTAAACAATCAATCATCATAAAACAAATAAAATCAATATATTAACCAAAAACATCATTACAGAACATTCCCATAAGAACATTCATAACAAAGAATTAATTCATTAAGAAATGGTAGAAAGTAAAAAATTTCAATACCAATTTCAAAATCCCTAATTTCGCCTTCAAATTAAGAAGAGAAAAATGAAGGTCTGTATTGCCGAGAAACCAAGTGTCGCACGTGAAATTGCATCCGTTTTGGGTGCCAATACCAAGCACGACGGCTATTTCGAAGGCAACGGTTATGCCGTGACTTACACTTTTGGTCATTTATGCACCTTAAAAGAACCGCATGATTACAAACCCAATTGGAAAAGCTGGGACCTGAACAACCTTCCGATGCTTCCCGAAAAATTCGAAACCAAAGTGGTGCAGAATTCGGGAATTCAAAAACAGTTCAAAATCATAAAAAGTCTGTTCGACAAAGCCGAAGTGGTCATCAACTGCGGGGATGCCGGACAGGAAGGTGAACTCATTCAGCGCTGGGTGATGAACGAAGCACAATACAAAGGCGAAATTCAGCGTCTTTGGATTTCATCACTAACCACCGAAGCCATCAAAGAAGGTTTTGAAAACCTGAAACCATCCGCCAATTACGACAACCTATATTACGCTGGATTCTCCAGAGCCATTGGCGACTGGTTATTGGGAATGAATGCCACTCGTTTGTACACCGTAAAACACGGCGGGTACAAACAAGTTTTATCTATCGGTCGGGTGCAAACGCCTACACTGGCAATGGTTGTGGATCGTTTTAAGGAAATCGAAAATTTTAAACCACAGCCCTACTGGGAACTTCAGACATTATACAGAGAAACACTTTTCAGTTATGAAGAAGGGCGTTTTCTAAAAAAGGAAGACGGTGAAATCCTGGCCGAAAAAGTCAAGGAAAGTGATTTCGAAATTGTTTCTGTTGAAAAAAAGAACGGTAACGAATATGCCCCGAAGCTTTTTGACCTAACGGGTTTACAGGTGTACTGCAATCAGAAATTTGGTTTTTCGGCAGAAGAAACACTCAAGATTGCGCAGACTTTATATGAACAAAAAGTAATCACGTATCCAAGAGTTGACACGACTTTTCTGCCGAATGACATTTACCCAAAAGTACCAGGAATTCTAAAAAATCTGACGAATTACAGTCAATTGACCCAGCCTATTTTAGAAAAAAAAATAAAAAAATCTCCGAAGGTTTTCAACGACAAAAAAGTAACAGACCACCACGCAATTATTCCAACAGGTGTGCAAAACAATCTGCCGTATAATCAGCAGCAGGTTTATGATATTATTGTGAAGCGCTTTATCGCTGTGTTTTATGACGATTGCTTGGTTGCTAATACAACAGTAATCGGAAAAGCTGCCAATGTTACTTTTAAAGCCACCGGAAAAGAAATCTTGAAAAAAGGGTTTAGAGTTGTCTTTGAAGACCCGAATGCCAAAGAAAAAGAAGCTGATATACTGCCAAGTTTTACTGTGGGTGAAAAAGGTCCGCATCAGCCATCCTTTTTACAGAAAGAAACCAAACCACCCAATCAGTTTACCGAAGCTACTTTGCTTCGTGCGATGGAAACTGCCGGTAAACAAGTGGATGATGAAGATTTACGCGAACTGATGAAAGAAAACGGAATAGGGCGTCCGTCAACTAGGGCGAACATTATCGAAACACTTTTCAAACGCCAATATATTGTCCGCAACAAAAAACAGGTATTGCCTACCCCAACCGGAATTCAGCTGATTGAAACTATTCAGAATGAATTAATAAAATCGGCAGAACTTACCGGTTCTTGGGAAAAACAGTTGAAAGACATTGAAAAAGGCGAATTTACCGCTGGTGCATTTATCAAAAACATGAAAAACATGGTCGAAGCTCTGATCTATGAAGTGCGGAGCGAGACGAGACGCGCCAATATTTCACACGCTGCAGCGATTCAGAAACCAATGGTAAAAACAGAAAAAAAGCAGACAGATGGAATTTTGGCGGAAGCCTGTCCAAAATGCCAGAAAGGAAATATCCTAAAAGGAAAATCAGCCTACGGGTGCAGTGAATACAAATCGGGCTGTGATTTTGTGCTACCATATGTTTTTGAAGGTAAAAAAATCACCGAAAGCCAATATCTGCGACTGCTTCAAAAAGGATCAACCGTAAATATAAAAGGCTTCAAATTGGATTCAGAAACCGTTGAAGGCTTAATCCGTTTTGAAGAAAATTATAAACTTAAATTAGAACCAAAGAAAACGGAACCAAAAGCGAAACCAGCATCCAATTTAGATTCATTGACCTGCCCAAAATGTAAAAAAGGAACTATTCTGAAAGGAAAAACCGCTTATGGCTGTGGTGAATACAAATCCGGCTGCGATTTTAAAGTAACTTTTGACGAAGTCAGAGCAAAACTTGGAGATCAAAAACCGACAAAAGAATTAGTTTATTCTATTTTGAATGAGAATTTTTAAGAATTTCTTGCTTCTTTTTTTCTAAATCAATGTCTCGCAAAGACGCTGAGACGCAAAGCCAAGTATTTTCTTTGCGCCTTTGCGTCTTTGCGAGAAATAGTCATTAACATTCCAAACTAAAAAGAGACACTATTTTATTTTTTCATAATTTAGCATTACAAAACAAAACACTCCTATTATGTTTCAAAAAGCAACTCTTTCACTCCTTTTATTGGTTATTATTTCCTGCAAAGACAAAACAGCAACCGAAAAAGACCAAATAAAATCGGCCAACTGGTTATTGGGTAATTGGGCAAGTAAAATCGATGACGGTATTCTTCTGGAAAACTGGAAACAAATCAATGACAGTACTTTTCAAGGGGAATCATTTTTCATCAAAGGAAAAGACACCTTGCATTTTGAATCTATAACACTGCAGCAAAAAGGAGAAGAATTATTTTATAACGCCACTGTAAAGGGACAGAACGAAAACAAAGCGGTTCCTTTTAGACTAACTTCCAAAACTGAAAAACAGCTGGTTTTTGAAAATCCAAAACACGATTATCCTCAAAAAATCACTTATACGCAAATAAGCAAAGACAGCCTTGTCGCATCTATTTCGGGAGTACAGCTCGGGAAAGCAAGCGCAGAAAAATTCGGAATGAAAAAGGCTGAACCTCAAAAATAACAGTCTTTAATTTACAAAAAAAGAGCCTTGCTTAAAAAGAGCAAGGTTTTTTTTATACACTAAAACTAGCCAAATCACTGAGTTATATTTTTTATTTATATTTAATCTAAATAAATATTGTTAAACAAAGTTTAATTTTTACATTTGCGATATTATTTTAAATTAATCTAAATAAAATGAAGAAAGCAATTTTACTCTCTACCGCTGTGTTGTTTTCATTAGCCGGTTATTCCCAGCAAACTGCTAAAGACAGTATAAGTAACTTAAATGAAGTGCATGTCACCAACAAATACAAATACAAAAGAGAAAAAAGCACTACTGTTTCCAAAATGCCTCTAAAAGATATTGAAAACCCACAGGTGTACAATACTGTTACGAGTGAATTATTAAAAGAACAAGTGGTTACAAACCTTAATGACGCTCTTAAAAATGCAACAGGTATTACCCGTCTTTGGGAATCTACAGGACGTGGCACAGATGGAGCAGAATATTTCAGTATGAGAGGTTTTGCGGTACAGCCGACAATGACTAACGGCTTGCCAGCAGTAACAAATGCAACAGTAGATCCTATCAATGTTGATAATATTGAAGTAATGAAAGGGCCGTCTGGAACTTTATACGGAAGCAGCTTAATCTCTTATGGCGGGCTGATTAATATTGTAACTAAAAAACCATACGATTTTTTTGGAGGTGAAATAAATTACACTTCAGGAACTTATGGCCTCGATAGAGTTACTGCTGATGTAAACGTACCAATAAATAAAGAAATTTCTGTGCGTTTTAATGGAGCTTTTCAAAATGAGAATTCATTCCAGGATGCAGGATTCAGTAAATCTTTTTTCTTTGCTCCATCTTTGAGTTATAAAGTAAGTGACAGATTATCATTCTTAGTAAACACTGAATTTTCAAGTAGAAATTCAGCAAATGCTCCGATGGTTTTCTTAAACAGATATGTTCCGCTGTCATTCCATTCTATGGATTTGTTCGAACAAAATTATAAAAAATCATATACTTCAAATGATTTAACGATTAGCAACCCTTCATTTAATATGCAGACTCAGATGTTTTATAAAATATCTGACCAATGGACTTCTCAAACAGCTTTATCCAGAAGTACTACTAAATCTGAAGGTTACGGTTCTTATCTTTGGGATGGTGGAGATGGCGATCATTTTGGCAGATTCGTTAATGAAGCAAACAGCCAAACCAATACTACCGACATTCAGCAAAACTTTATTGGTGATTTCAAAATTGGTTCTCTAAGAAATCGACTAGTAGTTGGACTGGATTATTTTGGTTCAAAAATCCAAAGTGGCGGTTCTGGCTGGTTAGCCAATGGAGTGGTATCACTTAAAGACCAAACGGACACCGGAGATTTAACTCAAGGCGGTATTGATGAAATACTAAAAGGATCTTTTCAAGGAAATTCAACAGCCGAAACACAAGTTTTAAGTGCTTATGCTTCAGATGTTCTTAATATAACAGATCGTCTTTCAGCAATGGTAAGTTTAAGAATTGATAATTTTAAATCTACTACTGGAGACGAATCAAATGACCAAACAGCATTATCTCCTAAATTTGGAATAGTGTATCAGGTAATTGAAGATAAGGTTTCATTATTTGGAAACTATATGAATGGTTTTACTAATGTATTGCCAAAACAGATTACAATTGGCAGTGAAACAAGTGTGAGATCATTTGATCCTGAACATGCCAATCAATTTGAATTTGGATTAAAAACGAATTTATACAAAGACATCATTTCGGCAACAATAAGCTATTATGATATTGATGTGAAAGACAAAGTAATAACAGACCCTGTCACCTTTACTAACTTTATACAAGGCGGAGCAGTATATAGCAGAGGTTTTGAAGTTAGTCTTACTGCAAACCCAACCAAAGGTTTAAACTTAATTGCAGGTTTTAGCAATAACAAAAGTGAGATGACAAATGAAGTGTTTGAAAACTCAGGATACTTAGGCATGAGACCAGAAGAAGCAGGTCCGGAAACATTGATAAATTTTTGGGCAAATTATGCATTCCCTGAAGGCAGTTTAAAAGGTTTTGCTCTTGGGTTTGGAGGAAACTATGCTAGTGAATATGCAACTCTAAACAGATCTAATATTGGGACATTTGAATTGCCAAGCTACACCGTTTTAAATTCTGTTCTTTCATACAACACCAGTAAATTTGGTATCTCTTTAAAAGCTAATAATCTTTTAAATGAAAAATATTATTCAGGCTGGTCAACAGTAACACCTCAACGTTTAAGAAGTGTATATGCTGGTTTAACTTATAAATTCTAGTATTAGAAATTATCATTGATTTTTAATCAAACTCCTCATTTCGATGGGGAGTTTTTTAACGTTATTGCGAATGAAAAGTAAGTTCAAAAAAGCAATCGGAAAACTACATTTATGGCTCGGATTATCAACGGGTCTATTGGTATTTATCATTGCAATCACTGGCTGTCTGTATGTGTTTCAGGAAGAAATCACAAATTATCTTCGAAAAGATGCTATTTTTCATAAAGAACAAAATATAGTTTCAAAGAAAACACTTCCATTAAAAGTTCTGGAAGATAAAGTAAATGCATTTACCAAGGAAAAATATCCTGTGCATTGGGCAAATATCCCAATGGATAAAAGCAGAAGCTATATTTTTTATTACTACGAACACAATCCCGAAGCATGGAATTTCTTTGATGAATATGTAGTCTATAAATCTGTTTATATAAATCCTTTCACAGGTCAAATTCTGGGTGTTTACGATGAAACTGCCGATTTTTTTAGCATTATTAAATCGTTACATTACAGCTTTTTGCTAAAAAGCGAATGGGGAGCCTATGTTACAGGAATTCCAACATTGATATTCGTCTTTATGCTTATTTCTGGCATAATTCTTTGGTGGCCAAAAAATAAAAATGCCCGAAAACAGCGATTTTCTTTTCAATGGAGTAAAGTAAAAAACTGGAAAAGAAAGAATTATGATCTGCACAATATTTTAGGATTTTATGCTTCCGCATTAGCCTTTGTCATAGCATTTACGGGGTTGTTTTATTCCTTCTTTTTTATCCAAGCCATTCTGTATATAACATTTTCCGGCGGAAGTCTAGCGTATCCTGATTTCTCGCATATTAAAACCAAAGCTCCAATTTCAGAAAGAAATGACTACACTTTAGACAAAATCGGCAAAAAAGTAGAAGAGTTATATCCAGATGCTTTTGCTTATAGTTTAGATTTTGGCCACAAACATATTGATGACCACGAGCATCCGAATTATTCCGTTTTTGTCAAACAATTGCCTTATTCATATCACGTTAATCACAATCTGATATTCGATGAGAATTCAGGTGAACTGCTGCATGTTCATTCTCATAAAGATAAAAATTTAGGAGAGAAAGCAGTAGCTGCAAATTATGATATTCATGTGGGAGCCATTTTTGGAATTCCAGGGAAAATTATAGCATTTATTCTCAGTTTAATCTGCGCTTCACTTCCCATAACTGGATTTTTAATCTGGTGGGGACGAAAGAAAAAGAAGAAAGAAACAAATCTGTAATTGAATAGTAATTAATAATTCTGAAATAAATCTCAGCATCAAAAAACACAGTAGAGACTTGAACAATCCAGTTATTACAGACTGGATTTTTTTAGGGCTAATTTAATTATTTTTATTAATTCTAAATAAAAATAATATTGAATTTTGATTTACTAAACACAATTTATGTGGCGACTTTATGATAAATAACTTTTAATTCTATACATCATGTTTGATTATACCATATTAATATTAGAGAAAGTAAGTTTTGATACGCTGCTCTTTTCAAAAGAATTACAAAAGGCAATTCACACTTTGACACCTTCAGATATTCAGAAATTAGAAAAATGGTTTATCGATTATTCTCAGTTACATACAGAATTAGACCAATTCAAAACTTATTTTTTGAACTAAAATTTTTCACCTAAAAAAATAAATCAAATAAAATCTAAATAATAATGAACAAATTTAAACTTCGAATACAGCATTTAATTCTTACAGCCTGCTTATTTCTCTTTTCAGCAGTTAATCTTTTTGCCCAGCAGCAGCATGGAAAATTAAAAGGAAACATAACCACATCAGACGGACAGCCTGCCAGTGATGTAAACGTGGTTCTTAAAAACTCAAAATACTTTACAATTACCGGTGAAAATGGTAATTTCGAATTTAACCGAATAAAAGCTGATACCTACACGCTGCTAGTCTCATTAGCGGGTTACGAAACCATTGAAAAAGAAGTAACCATTACAGAACACGAAACAGCTGCACTTAATTTACAGCTGAAAGTTTCCAACAAAGAACTGCAGGAAGTTACTATCAACAGCAGAAAAAGCAGAGTTTCTAAAAAAACCGATTATGTGGCTAGAATGCCTCTGAAAAATCTGGAAAATCCACAGGTTTATAATATAATTCCCAAAGAACTTTTTCAAGAGCAGATAGCTGTTGATATTGCCGGCGCTATGCGAAATGCTCCTGGTGTAGTACCGCTTAATTACCCTTCTGGCGGATTTGCTCTTATTTTTAGAGGTTTTACTGTTGGTATCAATTCCCGAAATGGTATGGAAACATTATCAGGGCGCTCTTCTGTAGGCATTGCCAATGTTGAACGCATTGAAGTTCTAAAAGGCCCTTCTGGAACTTTATTCGGGTCTTCAGCCTCTTCTTTTGGAGGTGTTGTCAATCTGGTTACCAAAAAACCATTTGAAACAGCATCAACAGAAATTGCATACACTGGAGGAAGTTTTGGTCTAAACCAGCTTACTGCTGATATAAACACACCGCTTACAAAAGAAAAAAATGTACTATTCAGACTAAATGTCGGGGTTAATAAAGAAAAAAGCTTTTTGGATTATGGGTTTAATAACAGCCTGTCCTTCACTCCCAGCCTTACTTTTAAAGCAACAGAAAAACTTACTTTTAATGTAGATGCCGAATTATACAATGTAAAAAGCACTAAGCCGTTATATCCTAGCGCAACTACAACATCTGGCATAACTAATCCGAGCGATATAAAATTGGATTACAAAAAATCACTGGCACATGAAGATGCTGATGCCAAATCATCTGCTTCAAAAGCTTTTGTTCAGGCAGAATATCAGATAGCCGACCATTGGAAATCGACAACTTTATTTTCTTATGTAAGCGAAAACGTAGAATACAGTTATCAGGTTCTGCCAACATGGACTTCACCGACAGTTGTTACTGCACGTGCAACAGTTTTTGGACCAATATCAAGTAATTATACCAATATTCAGGAAAATATTAACGGCGAATTCGAAACCGGCATCTTTAAACATAAATTTTTAGCCGGTTTCAATTACAGATACTATAGCGATACTTTTTCGTCAACACCAACTTCGGCAGTTATCAGAACGATTGATGTAACTACGAATTTTGCTCCAATCAGAAAAAAAGAAATCGATGCTTTGTTAGGAACTCCGGTTATAAGAGCAGGGAGAAACGAATATACTGCGAGCGGCTATATATCGGATGTAATAAGCTATGCCGACAGAGTTTCGGTAATGCTGAGTCTTCGTTTAGATAATTTTGACCGAAAAGAAAGCGGTACTACACCAGCTTACAATCAAAATTCATTATCTCCAAAATTAGGAGTAGTTTATCAGGTTATTAAAAATCAGCTTTCAATATTCGGAAATTATATGAACGGTTTCCAAAACTTAGCACCAGTAAATCAGCCAAACGGTGAGCAGTTAATATTAGATCCTCTTTATGCAAATCAATACGAAGGAGGTGTAAAAGCCGAACTTTTCAATAGAAAATTAAGCACCACCGTTAGTTATTATAATATTACCAATGACAATGCTGTAATGAGATATGCCGATTTATCATACGAACAAGGCGGAAAGCAGGTAAGCAAAGGATATGAATTTGAACTGATCGCTAATCCCATTCCCGGTTTAGATATTACGGCTGGATATGGGTATAATGATAACCGCATCGTAAAATCCACTGCTTTTGAAGGCAATAAAGTAGCAGACGCTCCGGAAAATATTGTAAACTTTTGGGCTTCCTATAAATCACAAAGCATTTTAAAAGGTTTAGGCATTGGTTTTGGAGCCAATTATGTGGATGAAAGCTTCATGGCAACCAGCAATACTTTTTACATTCCGTCATATACGCTTCTTAACAGCACTATATTCTATGAGCAGCAGGGCTGGAGAATCGGAATTAAGCTGAATAACATGACGAATGAAAAATATTGGAGTACTTGGGGAGCACCGCAGGCACCTACAAACTTTTTAGCAAACTTAACATTCAAGTTTTAAACCGATTAAATTTTATAAAACACCTCAATCTATTAAGCTATGAGGTGTTTTTACTTTTAAAATAAGACTATCTGTGACTAATACCAAATCGATAAAATTGGCCACAGATTATAAAAATTAACACAGATTTCTAAAAAATGCATGCAAAATCTGTAAGAATCTGTGTAATCAGTGGCAAAAAAACATTAGTATGCTTTGCGGATAGTCATAAAATAAAAAGCTATTCATATAAACAATGAAAATTAAAAAAAACATAGGAAAAATACATTTATGGCTGGGTCTGGCTTCAGGTTTTATTGTAATTATTTTGGGAATCACAGGCTGTCTGTATGTTTTTGAAGAAGAATTACGGCCTCTTGTTCACAAACATTATCATGTAGATGAAGTAAAAAAAACACCACTTCCCTTCAGTAAACTGTTAGCAATAGCAGAAACCCAATCTGAAAATCCAATTTCCGGATGCAAAATCTTTAACAGCAAAGACCGCACAGCAGCATTTTGGAGTTTCAAAAAATTAGAGAACAACAGCATTTGGTATTGGGACGATTACGACAGACTGTACATTTACTTAGACCCATACACCGGTAATGTCAAAAAAACCGAAGACTATAATTTTGAGTTTTTTTTCGTGGTCAGAATGCTGCACCAGACTCTGTTCCTAAAGCATGATATTGGTGATATAATTGTAGGCACAGCTACTATCCTATTTATCATTTCACTTATAACAGGTTTTATTCTTTGGTGGCCAAAAAACAAAAGTGCTGCCAGACAGCGTTTTTGGTTTCGATGGAAAGATACTACCAAATGGAAACGGAAAAATTATGACCTGCATAATATATTGGGGTATTATATGATGATTTTTGCCTTGATAATTGCACTTACCGGTTTGGTCTGGGCGTTTGAATGGTATGATTCTGGTCTGCAATGGGCGCTTAACGGAGGCCAAACAATTGAGAAAAGTGAAAAATCAGTATCTGATACAACAAAAATCAATTCAAAAAATGGTTTTGATAAAATTTATAATATTACACTGCGCCAGCATCCAAAAGCACTAACCTACATTTTCATAATGCCAAAAGATTCAGCTTCCTCATTTAATACTTTCATCAAATATAAAAACAGCCTGAATGATATATCAGCCGAATATGATCAATACACTGGCAAGATCCTTAAAACATCCTCTTTTGATAATAAAAATACAGGAGAAAAATTTCGATCCATAAACTATGACTTACATGCAGGAGGCATATTAGGATTTCCAGGAAAAGTACTTGCCTTCTTTGCAAGTTTTGTAACAGCAGGACTGCCGGTTACTGGTTTTTTAATATGGCTGGGACGCAATAGGAAAAAGAGAAAAGAAACTGCTTAAACTGGTGTTTAAATTGTATAAAGCAATTAAGTCTTAAAACAGTACTTTCGCTGAAAGCTGAATAAATAAACCATTATAGATTTTCAGCTTGACAGACAAAAACCTTTACAATTGCCTCTGATTCACAGATTAAAATGATTTCAGAATCAGTAGCAAAAGAATCATAATTTCATCTGGATCTTGATTTTTTTATATCAATATTAAAATATAGAGCCATCATAAATTTAAAATCAAAATAAATTTTAGTACCAGTTTAAACCTTTCGTTATTTTTTGAATCAAAATATAATCACATTTTAAAAGTAAATAATAATTGTTATTGCAGTAATATTTTTTACATTTGCGTTATTTTTATTTATTCTAAATAGGTTTTAAAAGCCATCTATAACTACATTGCTAAATAAACATTCCTCAGCATTATGAACAAAAAACTTCTCATTTCATTTGCACTTGCAGCAACACTATTGGTTAATGCACAACAAAAAAATACACTTTTGGAACAGTCTTTCTGGAAAACAAATCCAGATGTAACCACTGTTAAAGCTGAAATAGCCAAAGGAAGCAATCCATCAGAATCTAATGACAGAGCATTTGACCCTGTAGTTTTAGCCATAAATAATGATGCACCAGATGCCGTTATAAAATTTTTATTAGAACAAGCTGGAAACCCCGTTACCAAAAGCACCCACGATAACAGACGATACCTGCACTGGGCAGCAAATAAAGGAAATATCGAAATCGTAAATTACCTTATCTCAAAAGGTGCCGACATTAATTATGAAGACAGTCTTGGCACAACTGCACTTGTCCTTGCAGCAAGCGGAGGACAAAAAAATACTGCTGTTTATGATGCTTTTTTCAAAGCGGGTATAGATCCAAAGAAAAAATACAAAGACGATGCTACTTTATTATTGATGGCAATACCTTATGACAAAGATCTTACGCTGACCAATTATTTTATAACAAAAGGATTATCATTAAAAGACACTGATAAAGATGGCAATACCGCTTTCAATTATGCAGCAAAAACTGGCGATTTGAACCTGTTGAAAGCATTAGTAGAAAAAGGCATAAAATACAACGATAATGCTCTTATAATTGCTGCGCAAGGAAATCGACGCGAGTCGAATCCTATTGAAGTCTATCAGTATTTGGTAGAAACATTGAAATTGAAACCAGCAGCCGTTTCTGCAGATGGTGAAAGCGTACTTCATTTCCTGGTTACGAAACCAAAACAGACCGAAATCATCAACTACTTTTTAGCCAAAGGTGTAGACATAAACAAAACTGACAAACAAGGAAATACTGTTTTGATGAAAGCAGCATCAGCCCGTGAAAATACAGAAGCCTTAGAATTAGTTCTTCCTAAAGTAAAAAATATCAATATTCAAAACACCAGGGGAGAATCTGCCTTGACATTTGCCATACAATATGGAACTCCAAAAGCAGTTGAAATTTTACTAAACAACGGAGCCGATGCAAAGATTGTTAATAAAGATGGAAACAATTTAGGAACTGCTTTGATCCAGTCATACCGTCCGCAAATGAATCGTGGCCCAGAAGCAGCAAATGCTTCTAAGCAAGATCCGTTTGCTTTAAAAATGAAATTACTGCAGGACAAAGGTTTAAATTTAGCATCAGCACAAAAAGATGGAAGCACCTTATATCATTTTGCATTGCTGAAAAATGATTTAAATTTGCTGAAAAAATTAGCCGATTTAAACATAGATGTCAATGCCAAAAATAAAGAAGGCTTAACTGCTCTGCATAAGGCAGCAATGATTGCAAAAGATGATGTCATATTAAAATATCTGATCTCGATCGGAGCAAAAAATGACATCAAAACCGAATTTGATGAAACTGCTTATGCTTTAGCCAAAGAAAATGAAACATTAACCAAAAACAACGTGTCTGTTGAATTTTTAAAATAATAAAATGAAGTCAATATTTAAAACAGTCCTTGCATTCTCACTATTTGTACTTATATCTTTTCAATCAAATGCACAGACAAGCAAATACAAATGCATGCTCCAAATGTCTAACTATACAGGTGAAGGTGCATATATAGCAGTATCTCTTATCAATGCCAAAGGCGAATACGAAAAAACCCTTTATGTAATGGGCGACGACAAAAAATGGTACAAAAGCTTGAAAGAATGGCATAAATTTTATTCTAAAAAACCAACCGATATCAGCGCTACAACTGGAGCTTCTGTAACAGGAGGCGATCGCAGCATTACCACTTTTGAAATTGAAGATTCTAAAATCAACAAAGGTTATAAATTGCGTTTTGAATCATCTGTTGAAGATCAAAAATATTACACAGCCGATTTGGAATTAGCTTTAACAACAGCCGCAATGGCCGATAAAACTGAAGGAAAAGGTTATATCCGCTACGTAAGACTGAATAAAATCTAAAATCAACAGCTTATTTATTAGATCTAACAGGTTTTAAAAACCTGTTAGATCTTCGTTCAGCATTTAATTCATTATTCACAATTATTCAATGACTCTTTCTTTTTGGCGTTACTCCCACTTGGCCTTGGCGGTGTTTTCTTCTTTGTTTTTACTCTTAGCATCCGTAACCGGAACCATACTTGCGGTTGATGCCATTCAGGAAAAAACAGTTTCTTACCGAGCCGAAAACTTTGATGCAATAACACTTGGAGAAACCTTACCGATTCTGCGCAAAACCTATCCAGAAATAACCGAAGTAACGGTTGACCACAATCAGTTTGTATCTTTAGAAGGACTAGATCAAAAAGACAACAATATCAACGCCTATATTGACCCGCGAACAGGAAAAATATTAGGAGAACCCATCAAAAAAAGCGAATTCATTCAGTGGATTACAGGACTACACCGCTCGCTGTTTCTTCATGAAACGGGGCGTTTTTTTGTGGGACTTATTTCATTTATTTTAGTATTAATTTCCATTTCAGGTTTTATTCTTATCCTAAAAAGACAAAGAGGACTGCGCAACTTTTTTTCCAAAATTGTAAAAGAATATTTTGCGCAATATTACCATGTCGTACTAGGCCGATTGGCACTCATTCCGATATTGATTATTGCAGTTACAGGAACCTATCTGACATTGGAAAAATTCAACTTTTTCATTCCAAAAACAGATTCGAAAGAGCAAATTGAAAGCGTAAAATCTGCACCAATTGCCGATAAAACTTCGATATTTAAGAGTACTCTTTTGGCTGATGTTGAAAAAATAGAGTTCCCTTTTTCAGACGATCCCGAAGAATATTACATCATTACCTTAAAAGACCGAGAGATTGAAGTCAACCAATTTACCGGTGCTGTTGTAAGCGAAAAAGTTTCCCCGACAACGACACTTCTGTCAAATCTAAGTCTTGACTTGCATACCGGAAGAACCAATGCCATTTGGGCTTTCATCCTTGGACTTGCCAGTTTAAACATACTATTCTTTATCTATTCCGGTTTTGCGATGACTTTCAAAAGAAGAGCAAGCCGAATCAAGAATAAATTCAAGGCCGAAGAAAGCAAATTCATTCTGCTCGTTGGTTCCGAAAACGGAAGCTCCCTACGCTTTGCCAATGCAATCCTGAAGCAGTTAACCGATAGCGGAGAAAAAGCACATATTGCACAGCTTAATAATTACACTGTTTATCCAAAAGCCGAGCATTTATTGATTTTCACCTCAACTTATGGCTTGGGCGATGCTCCTTCAAATGCCGATAAGTTTGAATCTCTTTTGATCAAATACAATCAACAGCAAAAAATTAATTATACCGTAATTGGTTTTGGCTCCAAATCATATCCCGATTTTTGCGGTTACGCCAAACAAATTGATTTATTGCTTTCCAATCAGGATTGGGCACACCGACTTATTGATCTGCAGACAGTAAACGACAAATCGGCCGAAGAATTTGTCGAATGGGTAAAACAATGGAATCACAAAACCGGTTTCCAATTGGCCACTACCCCATCACTGTACAATCATATTCCGAAAGATTTAGAAAAATTAATGGTACTGGAAAAAACCACGGTTTCCGAAAATGAACAAACCTTTTTACTGACATTGCGTGCTGGAATGCGAAGCAAATTTACCTCTGGTGACTTATTGGCGATTTATCCCGCCAATGACAATCGGGAGCGTTTGTACTCCATTGGAAACAGTAATGGAAACATCCAATTGGCGGTAAAATTACATCCTTCGGGTTTAGGTTCTGGATTTTTATATAATCTATCCGTTGGCGATGCCATCAAAGCTCGAATTATCAATAATCATGCTTTTCATTTTCCCAGAAAAGCTAAAAAAATTGCACTTATTTCGAATGGAACTGGAATTGCCCCATTTTTGGGAATGATTGAACAAAACAAGAAAAAATCCGAAATCCATTTATATAGCGGTTTCCGTCAAAAAACCGAAATTACTTCCCGTTACGAAGCATTTGCTTCCGAAATGATTCAAAAACAGCAATTAAGAAACATCAGCTTGGCGTTTTCCCGTGAACAGAATCATCACTATGTAATGGATTTAATCAAAAGAGACGAAGATTTTTTTGCTGATTTATTGGCCAGCGGAGGTACTATAATGATTTGCGGAGCACTAAAAATGCAGTTTGATGTAGAAAATGTTCTTGACGCAATTTGTCTGGCAAAAAATAATGCAACCCTTTCCAATTATACAAGCAAAGGTCAGATTTTGACAGATTGTTATTAATTTTTGGAGCAGAAAGATAGGGCATTTTTAGAGAGATGGGTCCCGCTCTTCGTTACAATCTTTTGTAGAGACGGGTTTCAAACCCGCCTCTACAAAAGGATTTCCACTGCGATCGGGGCTAAAGGCAGGCATTTTTGCTTTTTTGGAATTAATTTTTATTCAGTATTCCAGACCTAACAGGTTTTAAAAATCTGTTAGGTCTAAAATTCAGAATTCTAAAAAAGTTGAAGCCTATATTCGCCCAACTTTTTAAATAGTATTGTCATTCCGTAGGAATCTCAAGTTGTTTACTTGCGCCGTATTAGATTCCTACGGAATGACAAACTTTATGGATAATTACATAGGGGAATGGCAAATTAAACAAATAGGATACAAAACCATTATGACACCAAAATATTTCATAACAATACTATCACTGCTTTTCCTAATCCAAACAGGCAACAGCCAAGTCCTCCGCAAGAGAGCCACAATGCTTATGGGCGGGCGTTTTGACATTACAATCGTTGCCAAAGATTCTCTTTCGGCAGAGCAAAGTATTGATGAAGTTATCGCCGAAATTTCGAGAATCGAATACCTAATCTCCGACTGGAAACCCAATACCCAAATATCCGAAGTAAACCGAAACGCCGGAATTCAGCCTGTAAAAGTCGACAAAGAGGTTTTTGAACTAACTCAAAGAGCCATTCATTTCTCGGAACTAACCAATGGGGGTTTTGACATCAGCTTTGCTGCTATGGACAGAATCTGGAAATTTGACGGCTCCATGACCGAAATGCCTTCGGCGGAAGCCATAAAAAAATCAGTCGAAAAAGTAGGTTACAAAAACATTATTCTGGACAGTATAAACTCAACCATTTTCTTAAAATTAAAAGGAATGAAAATTGGATTTGGCGCTTTAGGCGAAGGTTATGCAACCAACAAATGCAAGGAAATGATGCTCGCCAAAGGAATCAAAGCCGGAATTGTAAACGGTACTGGCGACATGAGCACTTGGGGGAAACAGCCTAACGGAAAACCTTGGAAAATAGGCATTACCAATCCTTTCCATCCAGAGGACTTATTAGGCGCAATTCCTCTCACACAAGGCGCAGTTACAACCTCCGGCTCCTATGAAAAATTTGTAGTTTTTGACGGCAAACGGTATTCCCACATTATAAATCCATCAACTGGTTATCCTGTAACCGGTCTCTGCAGTGTAACTGTCGTAGGTCCAAATGCAGAAACCGCCAATGGATTGAGTACTTCACTGATGATTTTAGGACAAAAGGAAGGTCTGCTTTTACTCAAAAAATTCCCCGATTACAGCTGTCTGATGATTACAGATAATGGCAAAGTGATAAAGTCTAAGAACTTTCAGATTAAAAAAATCAAGGCTAAACTTTAGTTACAATAATTTCACGAAAATGTAATTCTTAAAAAATTAGTGTCAATTTGTGCAATTCGTGTTTATTAATTTTTAATGTTCCATTTTTAATTTACTTGGCAAATACCCAAAAACCTTTTTGAAAGCCACTGTAAAATGCTGTGGATTTTTGTATCCCAATTCTTCAGAAACTAAAGCAACAGAATAATCCTTCTCCATAATTAATTGTTTGGCATATTCCATTCGAAGCTCCGCCAGATAATGAAAAACCGTGGTATTATAAACAATTTTAAAATATTTCTTCAGCTTAAAATCATTCAAGCCCACTTGCGCAGCAATACTCGCAAGCGTGTGCTTTTCCTTGAACTGCTCTTTAAGAATTCTCTCTACAGCGACAATTTTCAGATAATCCTGCGAACTTAAATCTTCGCTTATTTTCGTATTTTCTTCTTCATTAATAATATTGAATAAGTACGAAAGAATCTCAACAACCTTTGATTCCAAAAAAGCTTTTTTGATCGCTCCGGTATAATTGCATTGAATAATATCTTCAATCAGGATATACAATTTTGGCGAAATGCTTTTACTGGAATCCCACATAGTGTAGGCTGTTTTATTCGTTATGGCATCGGCCAATAAAGGAATCGCAGTTTTTAAATTGGGATAAAACAATTGTTCCAGATAGTCTTCGGTAAAAGTAATTTCTAAAGTTTTTCTTTTTTTAGCCCGATAATTCAAAACACCTTTTATCACCGGCAGATAAAATAGATTGTAATGTCCATGCGGGATATAAATTCCTCTTTCGGATGGATTTTCAGGGCAGTATTCATTATCTCCTTCTATTTCGATATGCAGTTTAATAAAGGAAAAATCATGCTGTATTTCAATGGAATAGGATTCTGTCTCCACTGTTATTTCCCGAATCGTCAAATGAATTCCGTTGAGCATAATATCAGTAATAATTCCGCTGACTCCTTTGTGATTGTAATCAATTTTCTTCTCGACGAGATGCTCTTTATTGAATTGAATCGGGTCGTTAATAACAACAGAATTCCCTTCAAATATTTCACTTCTCATCTCTGTTTTCATAAAATCCGTTTTGCGTTACTATTAATACTGATTGCGTTAATCAGGTCTTTCTTTACAAACTACTTTTGCGTAAAATTATCAATTTTTAATTAATCTAAATAATAATAACCATGATTATTATCAAAAAATCATTCTTGCCCCTATTCAAAATAATTGTTCTATTTCTTACACTTACCTCAACAAATATTTTTGCACAGCAAAATACCGGAACAATCAAAGGAACTGTAACTACATCAGACGATAAGGCTGGAGAAGCAGTTACGATTACAATACAGGAATTAAAAAAATCAACAACTTCTGATGCAAATGGAAATTATTTTTTTAACAAGATTCCAACAGGAAAATATCAGATCCAGATAAACACAGTGGAGCATCAGCCATCAACAAAGGAAGTTATTGTAAATACCAATGAAACAACAACCGCTGACTTTCAGCTGCAATCTTCATTAAAACAATTGAATGAAGTTGTCATAGTTTCGGGCGCAAAGAAATTTGCCGAAAAAAAAAGTGAATATGTTTCAAGACTTCCTATCAGTAATCTTGAAAATCCACAGGTTTACACGGTTGTTCCAAAAGAACTTTTTCAGGAACAAATCGCAGTTGATTTTAGAAGCGCATTGAATACTGCACCTGGATTGAGCAACGTTACCCAAAGTGTAGGTTCTGGCGGCGTTGGATTAAGCTTAAGAATGCGCGGTTTTAGTGGTGCATCTGCGGCTGGTTCTATCCGAAACGGAATGAATACCAACTGGGTAACGATGAGTGATCCGGTAAATCTGGAAAATATTGAAGTGATAAAAGGTCCATCGGCTACCTTGTTTGGATCGGCATTGACCACTTATGGCGGACTTGTAAACAGAGTTACCAAAAAACCTTTTGAAGCCACCAAAGGAGAAGTAAGCTACACCACGGGAAGCTGGGCTTTGAGCCGAACCACTGTTGATTACAATACCGCACTTAACGATGACAAAACAATGCTCTTTAGAATCAATGCCGCTTTGGACAACCAAAAAACATGGCAGGATTACGGAAAAAGCAAAGCCTTTATTATTGCTCCTTCGTTTACTTATCATATCAATGACAGATTAACTTTTGACCTGGATGTAGAAATGTATAGCGGAAGCCGTAATGCTACTTACATAGGTTTGGGAAATTTTACTCCAACGCCATCTGCCAAAAGTTATAATGATTTGAATTTTGACTTCAAAAAATCATACTCAACAGATGATTTGCAATCGGAAGCCAAGAATACAAACGTTTTTGCAAGAGCAACTTACAAATTGTCTGATCAATGGATTTCGCAAACCAATTTTTCGAATGCATACACAGATAACAAGGCCAATTATTTGTTCTTATTAATAAATACACCGGCTGCTGGAACTACTCAGCCTTTATTGCAACGCAGGTTAATGAATATCAACAGTGTTTTCAAAACCAGTCAGCTGCAGCAAAATTTCATTGGAAACTTCCATATCGGAAGTATAAAAAACCGATTGCTAGTCGGGCTGGATTACACCTATATCGGTACAAACGATAACAGATGGACTATTAATTCCTATGATGCTTCAGCAGGCAATCCATTAACGCCTATAAACGGAAATGCGCCATTTATCAATTTGGAAAAATACAAACAAATGGTTGCGGCAATGCCAGCCCCATCCGTAATTAACAACAGGGATTTAAGGACTACAAGTGCCTATGTATCGGATGTAATCAATTTTACCGACAAATTAATTGGAATGGCAAGTGTGAGATGGGATCACAACGAAAATAAAATTTCGAATTACAATCAAAATGCCGTTTCACCAAAAATGGGTATAATATACCAAATCATAAAGGACAAGGTTTCTGTTTTTGGAAACTACATGAACGGATTCAGCAATGTAGCACCTGGAATTACTGCTTCCAATCCAACGGAATTAACCGAATTTGATCCTGAAAAAGCCAATCAATTGGAAGGCGGGGTAAAAGTGGAATTGCTAGGTGGCAAATTAAATGGAACGCTAAGCTATTACAATATAGAAGTAAAAGATAAAGTTCGTGTAGATCCAACAAACAGCCTTTACTCTATTCAAGATGGTACCCAAAAAAGCAGTGGTTTTGAAGCGGACCTGATTGCCAACCCTTTTAGAGGTTTCCACATTATTATGGGATATGGATACAACGATAGCGAAATCACAAAAGCAACCGTTAATGAAGGCAATAGGCCTTATGCTACACCAAAAAACGTAGCCAATCTCTGGATGAGCTATAAAATATTGGACGGAAAAGCAAAAGGAATTGGTTTTGGTTTTGGAGGAAATACACAAAGCGACAGTTTTGCCAATGATACCAATACATTTACCGTAAACGGATATACAGTAATGGACGCAACGGTATTTTATGAAAAACCAAAATTCCGAATCGGTTTGAAACTAAACAATATTGCGAATAAGGAATATTGGACATCCGATTTCTGGTCGAATATGATGCCAACAAGACAATTAGTAGCCAATATCGCCTTCAAATTTTAATTACTTCAAATCAGTTGAGTTATTTTTCCCAAGTTAACAGTGCTAATACCGCTGTTGGCTTGGTTTTTATGATTAATACATTATGACAAAGAATCCACAAAAAACAGCAATTCCCAAGAAAACAAAACAAAAAAACAAGTGGAGCAAAATAAACCATTGGCTGCACTTGTGGCTCGGTCTCAGTTCTGGAATAATAGTTTTTATAATTGCACTCACTGGAGTACTGTTTATTTATTGTGATGATATTATTGATGGCTTGGCGTATGATTCTTTATACGTTCAAGAAGTCAAGCAGCAAAAACTCACTCCCGAAGAAATATTAAAATCGTTCAAACAGCAATTGCCGGAAAGAAAAGCAAGCTATTATATCAATTACCGCGATCCGAAACGAACCATAAAATTAGCTTCCTCTACCAAAGAAAGAGATCTGCAGTTTTCATGGATCGATCCATATACGGGCAAAATTTTGGAATCGGGCAAGGCATATGATTTTTTTTACATCGTAGCTCATATTCATAGTGGCGAGATGCCTTTTGGCAAAACTGGCAACTTGATTGTAGAAATCTCCGTTTGGATATTCTTGATTGAACTTATTACAGGTCTTATTCTCTGGTGGCCAAAAAAATGGAATAAGTCAACAAAAAAACAAAGCTTTAGCATAAAATGGAATTCCAGCTTCAAAAGATTGAATTATGATTTGCACAACGTTCCTGGCTTTTACAATCTATTGCCAGCTTTACTAATAACCATAACAGGTTTGATAATTGTCAACAAACCATTGGGCAATGCCACCCATAAAATATTTGGAGGAACTCCAAAAGCATATTCAAAGCTGCGTGACATCAAGCCTGAATACGATAGCACCAAAACATTTGCCCCTTTAAATCCTATCATTCAAAAACTATTTTCGAAAGACAAATCCATAGAGCAAGTCAAACTATCGGTTGCTTCGAAAGACAGTATTACAACCTTGTATGCCGTTACCGGCGAAAATATAGGATTAAAAGGAGTCGAAAACGGAAAAACCTATGCCATAAACCGCTATACAGGTCAGGAAATGGAAATTCCCATAAAAGTAATGAACGGGCTTGAAATTGATGATTGGACAATGAATCTTCATATTGGTTTTTGGGCAGGCTGGATTGGCAAAACTTTGACTTTAATCACGGGATTGATCTGCATGTTTCTGCCGATAACAGGATTTATTATTTGGTACGGACGTAATAATAAGTCGAAAGCTGTAAAGTCATAAGGTCGAAAATCAATTATAGTACTAAAAAACACCTGACAACCAATTAAAAATCACAATGAAAAAAACATTCTCCTTTCTATTCCTTCTATTTTATTTAACTAATTCGTTTTCTCAGGACAGTATTGTTATTGGCAGTAAACATCATATTTTTTCAAAAGCTTTGAATGAAGAAAGAAACTTTTGGATCTATCTCCCACCAGATTACAACAACAAGAAATTCGCGCCTGCAAAATATCCAGTTGTTTATTTATTGGATGCCGAAAATAATTTCCATTCCTATACCGGAATCCAGCAATCATTAGCCAAAGGACCTTATGCAATGATTCCGCAGATGATTGTTGTGGGGATTACAAATACCAACCGTACTAGGGATTTAACTCCAACGGAAGCCAATCGGCAGGCATTTTTTGATAAAGACAAAAAGTTTTTCAATCAAAGTGGCGGTAACAAAAACTTCATCACATTTTTGGAAACCGAGCTCCGTCCTTTCATCGATTCCAATTATCGGACTTCGGGGTATAACATATTAAATGGTCATTCCTTTGGCGGGCTGACAGCGGTAAATATTTTATTGCACCACACCCAATTATTTAACGCATACACTATTATAGATCCCAGTTTGTGGTGGGACAATGAAATCATGATCAAAAAAGCAGATTCTATTTTTAACAAAAAAGACTTTGAAAACCGCAGTATTTATGTGGCTATGGCCAATAAAATAAGTATTCCGCAAGACACTACAACCGACATGGCAAGAGGAATCCGAAAATTTGAAAAATTATTAGTTTCTAAAAATCCCAAAAAACTGCGCTGGTCTTTTAAATACTATGAAAATGAAGACCACGGAACCGTTCCTATTCCGGCAGAATATGACGGTTTACGGTTTATTTTCAAGGAACATTTAGTACAAGTGAAAGAAGCTGTGCAAAATCCTGCATTGGCAGAACAGCAATTCGCAAAACTTTCAAAAAATATTGGCTATACTTTTCTTCCAACAGAAAGCTACCTGGATTGGATGGGAAAGTTTTGTCTGGAAAAAGAAAAAACGGATAGTGCCATTGCATTTTTTCTGCTGGCAAAAAGATATTTTCCCAACAGTTCAAATGTATATTTAAGTTTAGGAAAAGGATTTTTAAAAAAAGAAGAAAAACTTCATGCCAAATTAGCTTTTGAAAAAGCGGTACAGCTTGCTCCAGATAATATAGAGGCAAAAATCAGTTTAGAAAATTTACAGCACTGAGCATGGCTCAAAAGCCTTTTGCTGAACGAACAAAAAAGTGAATTTGAAACTCACCTGCAGGAATAACTGACGTTTTAATTCTGTTAATTTTTTCATTAATCCATCGTAATCTTATTAAAAGAAAGACTTAATAAATAATAACAAACTACAAATCAACAACTTAAATACTACAAAATTATTATTAATATTTAGTCTAAATAAGTTGCAGTATCAAAAATGAGGTTTTATATTTGCACTGTTATTTTTAATTATTCCAAATAAACAACATGAAATATATTTTCCTCCCCCTAACGCTTTTTGCTTTCTGTCTAAACAGTCAAGCCCAAGACGTTGCAAGTAATTCAAACAGCACAAAAGATAACAGCCCTTACTATTTTGCTTCCGACAGTATAAAATCTGTGAATGATACTGTAAAGAAAAAAGGCCAGCAATTAAAAGAAGTTATTGTAACTGGTAATAAATTGCCAAAAGTTACCGCCTTACGTTCCGGTTTAAAACCAATGGATACCCCACAAAGCGTACAAGTAATAGGCTCTGAAGTAATCGAACAGCAGCAGGCTATCCGTTTGAGCGATGTAATCAAAAACGCCAATGGTGTTTATGTAGGATCTGCCCGAGGCGGTGCTAATGAATCTATGTGGTCTAGAGGATATTCCATGGATGCAAACAATATGTTTAAAAATGGTTTTCGTTATAATGCAGGTTCCATTCCTGATGTTGCATCATTAGAAAGAGTAGAATTCCTTAAAGGAGGTTCTGCTTTACTATATGGCAATGTGGCTCCAGGAGGAATTTTAAATTTGGTTACCAAAACACCAAAATTTACAGAAGGCGGTCAACTATCAATGCAAATGGGAAGTTATGCATTTTACAAACCATCCATTGATTTTTATGGTCCAATAAATAAATCTATAGCTTATCGATTCAATGCTTCTTATGAAAATTCAGAAAGTTTTAGAGATTTTGTAAAAAATGACCGTATTTATCTTAACCCTTCCTTCCTGTTTAACATTTCAGATAAAACTCAAATTACAGCACAAGGAGATTATTTAAGCGCTGACTGGGTTCCTGATTTTGGTACTGGAATTGTAGGTAAAGAAATATTAGATATTCCGCGTAATGTATATTATGGAGCACTCTGGTCAACAGGAAATACTAAATCCGCCAGTGCTTCTATATTTGTAAATCATGACTTTAATGATAATTGGAAATTAGGATTCAATACCTCTTATCAATCTTATCATAGAACACAAAAATCCACAGCTCAATTATCAAATTTAGCTTACACAGATAACAATGGCGTACAAGAGGTTAATTGGAAACGTGGTTTAACTCAAGCAGATGCTGCCGAAAAAATATTTGCCGATCAATTGTCTTTACAAGGAACTTTCAATACCGGAAGTATAAAGCACCAAATATTTACAGGAGCTGACTATGAAAATTCTTCCGCTCCAAGTTATACTTTTGGCTTTTATGATGCTGAGGCAAACCCTGCAGATCTCATAACAACAGAAGCTAAACCTATTAATTTATTTAACTATGACTACAGTACCCAAAGTCGTGATGTACCATATAGTAGCAGAATAACACAATTGATTACAACAGATACACAGCGTTTTGGGGTATTTGCCCAAGATTTACTTTCAATTAACAAATATATCAAAGTTTTGGCAGGACTACGCTGGTCTTGGCAAGAAGCTGAAGCTACAACAACTAAAGAGGAAATAGAAAAAGACAAAATCACAAATAAAAATGTTCTTAAAACTACTTATGAAAATGCTAAACCTGTAACAGCAGATAAAACTTTTAATAGAGCTTTTTCTCCAAAAGCAGGTCTGGTAATTCAGCCTAACAAAGATATATCTTTATTTGCTAGTTATTCGAACTCATTCTCTCCAAATACAGGAACAACTGTTTATGGAGAAACATTAGACCCATCTATTATAGACCAATACGAAGCGGGTATTAAAACCGATTTCTTGAAAGGACTTTTTAGCACTAATATAACTGTATATCAAATATCTAACAGTAATTTAGCACAAACTGCACAATTCCAGGCTGATGGAATTACGCAAAATGTAAACAACAATTTAAAAGAATTAGTAGGTGCTACAAAAGGAAAAGGAGTTGAAATAGACATCACTGCAAGACCAATTGAAGGTTTAAATATTATCGCTGGTTATAGCTTTAACGAAACGAAAGTCACTGAATCTTCAGGCACAAATGGAAGTCTTGTTGTAGGAGATGTTCTTGCCAGAACACCTAAACATACAGCTAACTTAAGTTTTTTCTATAAATTACCTAGCGGTGTATTAAAAGGATTATCTTTTGGAGCTATAGGAAATTATATTGGAGACCGCACAGGAGGCTGGAATGATGACTATTTATGGACAGCTCTTGTAGAGAAACCTAAAACTGTAAACGATTATAAAATAACCATCAGAGACCGTGACATTCCATTAGAAGGATATGCTACTGTTGACGCATCAGTTGGTTATGATTGGAAAAAAGTTTCTATTCTATGCAAAGTATCCAACATTACTGATGAATTAAATTACACAGTACACGAAAATTACAGTGTAAACCCAATTGCTCCACGTCAGGTAATGGTAAGTTTAAAATACAAATTATAAAAACTGTCAGTTAAAAAGCTTTTTATTTTTTTTCCAAAACTTTTTCTGTCACTTTCATCTTTTTGAAATACAGAAAAAGTTTTTGGTTTTTTTGTCGCTTTTTTAATTTTCAAAAAAAATATTGATTATGGATAAAAAAAATCCCAATTCCGAAAAAATTTCAGAATTGGGATTTTTTATCTTCTGGATTTAAAATAGTCAGCTAAATTTTCACAACCCGACAAATCACCACTATATTCGGGAAATTGTGTGGCAACCCTTTTCGAATCACTATATTTATTCTCTTTGGCATAATCCATCATCCGCAGACAAAGTGCTTTGAATTTTGCTGTTTTGGCATTTTGAAAAGCCAATTTGTAATAGGCGACAGCCTTAAGTTTGTTTCGGTATTCTATTTCGTCTATATATGATTCATTTTCATAGTTTTGATCAAAATAAGAAGTACTGCTGGAATAACGGCGCATCATCCATGAATTACCATAATCTGACATATTGTAATAGCAGTTTGCCAGAAGAAAATAGTAATAATCTCTATCTTTGGTTTTCGGATTATTGGCTAAATTGGTGTATTTTATCAAATGCTCCGTAATGGAAAGTTTGGTAACCAAAAACCTTTCTTTATGTTCAATAAAGTTTTCCGTATGTTTAAAATCATAAAATGGATTTTCATCAAAAGTATAATCGTCGCCATAATTCCCTCTTTCCCATGCATTATAATTGTCTTCCCAGTATCTTTCATCTATCGATTTAAAAGTTATTAAAGCATTACTCAATTGATTTTCCCGAATGTATTTTGTTCCCAACAAATCCTTCAAATAATCTTTATCTTTAAGCAATTTGGCATAAATGGCTTTCTCGAATTGGCTTAAATTTCCTGCTTTCAATTTATTGACAATAGTCTGCAGATCCTTGGCCGAATACACAAAATCCAAATAGTCGAAATAAGTATAAAACACTTCCAAATTCCCCGACGTTTGGATGCGGTTGCCTTGCCATTCTACATCGTCATCTGAATCATAAACTTCTGAAAAACTATTTTCCAATAACGAAATCAATGCCATTCCATCGATAATATTTCCTTTGAATTCCAATTCTCTACCCAATGCAAAAATAAATCGTTGGTCATTTTTGTATTTCAAAATTACATTTTGGATATCAGGCTTGATAATAGCTTTTCCATTTTCTTGATTCGCCGTAATACAAAGTGCTTTTATTTTCTCAATCTCTTCTAAAGATTTATCGTTTTTAAACTTTTTTTCAAACGAAGCAATTTGCTGTAAACAATCAGCATATTTTCGGGTCATAAACAGCAGATTGATTTGAGATGCTTCCCAAACCAAAGGACCCTGTATCGCTTTCAGATCAATTGATTTTACAAAATTCAAAACTTCCAGAGCATACAATCGGTCTTTTTCAGAACGGTCTCTTAATGTTTGAGTAGTAATTTTGTCATTATCTTCACTCCAATAATCAAATTGTGTCGACGGAGAATAATTGGAATAATAAGGTGTATAAACCCAATCTTCAATTTTATTAATTTCACGCAAAAGCAAAAACCCCAGAATCTCTGATTTTGAATTATTTTTATAAATTTCTTTTAGATAATCTAGGTTCTTATCTACTTTTTGAACAGAAGCATACGCATAAACATTAGCAATTTCCTCTTTGCTTCTAGCATGCATTAAAGCTTCTGAAATTTTAAATCCATCGTGAAAATAATAATAACTGGCGTATGTTTTTTCAGGGCAGTCTGCCATTAAATTGGCTGTATTCAGCATAGATTCACCACCTGATTTTGTAAAATTATAGAAAAACAAACTCCAATAATACAGATAATCTTTTTTGCTTCCATTGAAATTATTCTCAAAAACAGTTTTTATAATATTATTTTTTCCAGCATAATACGCAAATCGAGTCGTCAAAAAAGCATATTTACGTTTAAAATAGGAATTGCGTTCTTGCTGGGTAATTTTAACTAATTTATTCAAGAAATCACCTCTCTTATTTGTGTTCACAGCCTCATCTCTTTCCCAAACATCCTGCTCGAAAAAACCATTAATCATTTCACAGTTCTTTGCTGTCTTCAAGTAGGTAATCGCATCTTTTTTATTGTTTTTATAAAGATATTGGATAAAATCATTATTGCTTTTTGGACTAATATCCGTAAGCGTCAAATTATTATTAAAGTCTTCAATAGATTGAATACTTACCTTTCTATTGGTAAAATTATACCAATCCAAGATATTGGCTTCCACACTGGTTTTGTAACTATTTGGATTTAGATCATAATCAAATCCCCATAAATTGGCATTATAGTAAAATGCCTTATAGTGGGAGTATCTGAAATATTCGGGTCTTAATAAACAATACCGAATATCCTCCCCATAAGGAGAATAACCACATGCAGTACCCTTGTAAAAACTACTTACTAAAAGAACTGTAAAAACTAGAAATTTCTTCATTACTGTATTTTTTAAAAGTACTGTCGTCTAAATGGAATAAGGAAATAGTTGCATTGGAATCTAATTCTACATTCTTTTTTATTATCGAAATTGCCTTGCTGATTGTTTCAGCACTCACTTCTTCGCATTTAATTTGATCACCTTTTTTGAAAAAAGTGTCATATTGATAAGTGCTGTCTTTTGTCACCTCATACCACAATGGCTTTACAGGTTTTGTAAATCCGGCAATATCTGACGAATTCAGATTTAACAAACCCGAAAAACGATTATTTTCATACCATTGCGTCCAATAAAATACGGGTAAAGCCACATCTAAATGCATAGGATAACTGCGTCTTTCATCCAAATAGGATTCCAATTCGGCAATGTCCAAAATGGAATTTTTATCTTTTTGAGACAAGGGTTTTATCAGATTATAACACATCAGCATTGCTTTGTCCACGGGCGGAACTCCCATAATATCTGGATATTTATACGGATAAAGCCGAAGAGTACAGCTAATTTCCTTGTTGGATAATTCTTTTATTTTTTTCAGCAAATAGAAATACTTCTCTTTGGTCGATTTAGTCCAATCGCAGTCTATCTGAATTTCCGAATACTCAAAAATGTTTTTATCACTGTAATCTTTATGGTATTTGTCAATCAGAAAAACAATATTATCTGCTAATTTGTCCAGCGATTTTTCAGTATTGTATTGAAAGATTTCGTTTTTAATAAAAACTGCTGGTACAATAGCCAACGAATCTAACTTGCGGAATTCATATTCTCTTGGCCTATTTTTTTCATACGGAAAATTGCCCATCGTTTCATTATAATCTACTTCAAAAAATTTGACATAGACTTTTTTGACCTGCAATTTGTTAATTTTCTCAATGGATACATCGTCAAAAGAAGTATTGCTTTTCCAGTAATAAAAAGCTCTTTCGACATTTTCTACTTTATTTTCCTTTTTTGAACAAGACAAAAACAAAGCAGAAACAAAGACAAACAAAACGATTTTTTTCATTAGGAATAGGGATTTTATTAAAGTGTAAAATCGTACTAAAATTATATAATTTCAAAGCACAAAATCAAGAAATAAAACCATTTTTTTTGCTTTTAAAATGGAAAAAAAATGTTCTAATTTTGGACAAACCTTTTTTGTATCTTTGTGTATTATCAAAAAATAAAACCATGACAACCATAACCATTAATGAGCGTACAAAGGCAGGCAAAGCATTGCTTGAACTGGCAAAATTATTATCGCTTACCAATAAGGGTGTGGAAATAAATGAGGAAAGTCCATACAAGCCTGAATTTGTTGAAAAAATACTAAAGGCTGAAAAAAACATAAAAGAGGGAAAAACCAAAACTATTGATCCGAATGATGTATGGGGAAGTTTAGGATTGAAATAACCCAAGAAGCCGAAAAAGATTTAGCGAAACATTTCAAATCCGGCAATAAATCAAACATAAACACTATTCGAAAAATAATACTTGAACTCGAAAGTACACCCTATCAAGGAATTGGTAAACCCGAAAAACTAAAACATCAACTCAGTGGATATTGGTCAAGAAGAATAAACCAAAAAGACCGACTCATTTATAAAGTAGATGAAGATATCGTTACCGTTTATATAGTTTCAGCAATAGGACATTATTCAGATAAATAAAAAACCCCAATTCCAAAAATTTTCAGAATTGGGGTTGCTATTTTAATCAGGAATTAGACTATTTCAATCCAGCCAAACTTTGCTCGATTGTAGCAATTTTAGAAAGCGCATCTGCTTCTTTTTTGCGTTCGTTTTCTATGATTTCAGGTTTGGCATTGGCTACAAACTTTTCATTTGATAATTTCACCTGCACTGATTTCAAGAAGCCTTTGATGTAATTTAATTCTTCGTTCAATTTGGTGATTTCAGCTTCAACATCAATATTTCCGGTAATCGGGATGAAATATTCATTCGATTTTACACGGAAAGACAAAGCGCCATCCACTTTATCCGAAACATATTCTAATGAAGTAATATTCCCTAATTTGGTTATAACCGAATCAAAATAAGTCGAAGCTTTGTCATTGTTCACCACCTTCAATTCAATCGTATCTTTAAACGGAATATTCTTGTCCTTACGAATGGTTCTGATTCCAGAAATCACTTCAATGGAATTCTCAAAATCAGCAATTAATTTGGCATCAAATGATTTTAATTCTGGCCAAGTGGAGACTATTAAAGCTTCTTCTGCTGTTCTTTCTGCAATATGCTGCCAAATTTCCTCTGTCAGAAAAGGCATAAACGGATGTAATAATTTCAAATTGTTTTCCAGCATTTCTATCGCTTTCGCAAAAGTTACGCTGTCAATCGGCTGTTGGTATGCCGGTTTAATCATTTCCAAGAACCAAGAACAAAAATCGTCCCAAACCAATTTATAAATTCCCATCAAAGCATCGGAAATTCTGTATTTTTCGAAATTATCTTCGATTTCAGCTAAAGTCTGCTGTAATTTAGCTTCATACCATTCAATCGCCACTTTTGAAGATTCTGGTTGCGGAATTGAATCTGAAACTTCCCAGCCTTTTATCAGTTTGAAAGCATTCCAGATTTTATTCGTGAATCCTTTTCCTTGGTTGCATAATTCTTCATCAAACATAATGTCGTTTCCGGCAGAAGCACTCAAAAGCAATCCCACACGAACTCCATCAGCACCAAATTTTTCAATCAATTCCAAAGGCTCTGGAGAATTCCCCAACGATTTAGACATTTTACGTCTTTGCTTATCGCGAACCAAACCTGTTAAATACACATTTGAAAATGGTTTTTCTCCTGTATATTCATATCCAGCAATAATCATTCTCGCAACCCAGAAAAACAAAATATCTGGACCAGTCACTAAATCATTAGTCGGATAATAGTATTTAAAATCTTCATTTTCAGGATCCATAATTCCGCCAAAAACGGACATTGGCCACAGCCATGAAGAAAACCAGGTATCGAGTGCATCGGCATCTTGAGTTAGTTTGTCGGTTGTCAGTTGTTGGTTGTTGGTTCTTTCTTTAGCTAAAGCTAAAGCCTCTTCAATAGTTTCGGCAACTACAAAATCTTCTTTGCCATCACCATAATAATAAGCCGGAATCTGCTGTCCCCACCACAATTGACGGGAAATATTCCAATCGCGGATATTATTTAACCAATGCGCATAAGTGTTGTCAAAACGTTTTGGGTGTAATTTAATATCTCCTGTTTCCAAAACCGATTTAATAGCCGGTTTTACCAATTCATCCATTTTCAAAAACCACTGATCAGACAAACGAGGCTCGATCACTGCTTTGGTTCTTTCAGAAGTTCCTACTTTATTTAAGTGAATTTCAGTTTTAACCAAATCACCGTTTGCTTCCAATTCTTTCGCAATCTCGGCACGAACTACAAAACGGTCTTTTCCTTGATAGTGTAAACCAAAACTATTCAGCGTAGCATCTTCATTGAAAATATCAACTATCTCCAGATTGTGTTTTTCTCCTAATGTCTTATCGTTTACATCGTGAGCCGGAGTTACTTTCAAACAGCCCGTTCCAAATTCTACATCTACATATTCATCTTCGATAATTGGAACCACACGACCGCAAATTGGTACAATCGCTTTTTTCCCTTTCAAATGAATGAAACGCTCATCATTTGGATTGATGCAAATTGCTGTATCTCCAAAAATTGTTTCCGGACGTGTCGTTGCCACAGTCAGAAAATCTTCGCTTCCTTCGATTTTATATTTTAAGAAAAACAATTTTCCTTGTTGTTCTTCATAAATAACTTCTTCGTCAGACAAAGTTGTTTTGGCTTCCGGATCCCAGTTTACCATTCGGTATCCACGATAAATCATGCCTTTGTTGTATAAATCCACGAAAGATTTAATTACCGAAGCCGACATATCTGGATCCATCGTGAATTTGGTTCTTTCCCAATCGCAGGAACATCCCAGTTGTTTTAATTGTTCCAGAATTGTCCCTCCGTATTTATCTGTCCAGTCGTAAGCGTGTTTTAAAAACTCTTCGCGAGTCAAATCAGATTTATTGATTCCTTCCGATTTCAGTTTGGCAACTACTTTCGCCTCTGTTGCAATCGAAGCATGATCCGTTCCAGGAACCCAGCAGGCATTGAAACCTTTCAAACGGGCACGACGAATTAAAACATCCTGAATGGTATTGTTAAGCATGTGTCCCATGTGCAACACACCAGTCACATTGGGTGGCGGAATTACAATAGAATAAGGTGTTCTATGGTCTGGCTCCGAATGAAAATAATTATTCTTCATCCAGTAATCATACCATTTGTTTTCAATGGTTTTAGCGTCAAATTGTGCAGGAATTGTCATTTTATGTGGATTTGTTTAATCGTTGAATTGCTGATTCGTTTAATCGTACTTAAATCAAATTAACGATTAAACGGTTAAACAAATCAACAGCAAACGCTTTGGTCTGATTTTTGTTATTTTAAATTGGTGACAAAAGTAAAAAATTTAAATACAGTATAAAAAGCAAAATAAAAAATTGTGCATTAATTAAAAGGTAGTACATTTACTATACCTACTAAAAAATAAAATAAATGAAAAATATAAAATCCCTTTTAGCATTATTATTTTTAAGCACTATAGGTTTTGCCCAAAGCGGGCCTAAGATTGAAATTCAGCAGCCTAACAATACCATTGACTATGGAAAAGTAAGCAAGTCTGCTGATAATGGTGTCCGAAGCGTCACTTTCGTTAATAATGGCGATGCTCCTCTAAGTATAACTGGCATTCAGACTACAGCAAGTTTTACTATATTGTATAAACCAGCCCAGCCAATTGCCCCAGGGAAATCAGAAAAAATTGAAATAAAATACAATATGGTTCCTGGTCCAATCCGAAAAACAATCACTCTCGAGACCAATGCTGTAAATTATGAAGAAGGCAGAGTACCTCTTAAAATAAAAGGAGAAGTCTTAACAAATTAAATTAAAAAAACGCTTTAAAGCGTTTTTTTTGTTACAATTCATCAATTAATTGAAAAGCAAATTTCAATGTTTTACTTTCTCTTTCAACTTCCAGATAAATCCATTTATCATCATCAGATTTAAACAATTCATTTAGTTTTTCTAATGAATATTTATACGCTGGCAATTTATTAATCGAAATAATTATGTCTCCCACTCTCAAACCGCATTTGGATGCAGCTGAATTTTTGCGGACATTGGCAATTTCATAAATTGGCTTAAGTTCAAATTTATATCTAAAATCATTTGTAACATTATTACCATTTTTATCAAATGAAATTCCTCCAGACAAAGGCACCGTTTCCATTCTCACTGTCTCTTTTACCCATTGTATTCCATTATGTTTTATTTCGATACCGCTTTTATTATAACCAAATGGCTCATTAAATCTAGAGTTTCTTTTTAAATAAAGCAGTTCATTTTTATAATCAAAAACTATTGAAAACCGTTTTAAAATTTCACCTCCAACTGAACCGATCCTGTCTTTGACCATTCGGACATTTCTTATAGAAGCCGAATCTGGGAATGCAACAATGGGCTTTCTAAAATTGTACTTATCAAATGAAAAATTAGCAATACGCGCTCTTCTTCCCTCGATATCGCCACTAAAGCCTTTTCCTAAAAAATCTTCAAAATTTTTAGCTGGAACTTTAATCTGGCTTGATAAATTTTGGAAAAGCCACACAGAGTCGCTATTTCCTGTATCTATTAACAATTTTACTCCTATATCTAAATTATCAAATTCTGTAATTCCCATCAGATAAGGCTTAAACCTGTCAATTGTGATAGCAGTTTTATCAAATTTTTTTTCTACTTTTTTTCTATTGCTGTCATTATTTTTATAAACAATAACTTTTTTACTGGCATAGTCAATTCGAACTAAATTCTCTTTGAAAAAATTATATCCAATAATGCCATTTACAGGAATTCCAATTTGTGAAGAAAGATTAAAACTCTGATCCAGAATAACATAAATAAGCTGTCTGCTGGCTTTAACCCCATCTAATTCAAGAATATTATTAGTAGTTTTCAATCCTTCAATAGCTTCTTCACTGCCCAAACCTCGCAAACTGATTTTTTCAGAATTATAAAAATTTATCTCGGGATTATCTTCTAAACTAAAAAGAATTGTTTCCTCTACACCAGTATCCAAAAGGAAATTCAACTCTACTCCATTTACTTTAATAGGAATAAAAACTAAATTATTAATCAGTACTATTGGCACTGTAACTTTTTCGACTCCTTTATCAAACACAAAATCGTCCTGAGCAAAAACAGGCATTATTGTCAGTAATAAAAGAAAAAATATACATTTTTTTTTCATTTAGTTATATTTCTATAATGTTACCCAATTATACGATAATAATGAACAAAAAACAACAAAATAGGCATATAGTTTACTGTATTTTTGGAAAATAAATCGCAAATTTGCACCTCAAATTTATAATCATGCCTGAAATTTCAATCAGAGGTCGAAGAATGCCGGAATCACCAATCCGTAAATTGGCTCCATACGCAGATATAGCTAAAAAAAAAGGACATAAAGTTTATCATTTAAATATTGGCCAGCCTGATATAAAAAGCCCCGAAATTGCAATCAATGCGATAAAAAATATTGATTTAGCAATTATTGAATACGGCCCATCAGCTGGATATGAAAGCTACCGAAAAAAACTAGCCCAATTTTACACCAAACAAAATGTAAAAGTAGGCTTTGAAGATATTATGATTACCACAGGTGGTTCTGAAGCACTATTATTTGCCTTGGGAAGCATCATGGACCCAGGAGATGAAGTTATCATTCCGGAACCTTTTTACGCCAATTACAGCGCTTTTTCGGAAGAATCAAGCGCAACAGTTGTTCCTGTAATTTCTAACATTGAAAGCGGATTTACACTCCCCACAATCGAAGAATTTGAAAAAGCAATCACGCCAAAATCAAAAGCGATCTTAATCTGTAATCCAAATAACCCGACAGGCTATTTATATTCGGAATCCGAAATCAAACAGCTGGGAGAATTGGTTAAAAAACATGATTTGTTTTTAATCGCTGACGAAGTGTACCGTGAATTCATTTACGATGAAAGAGACAAGCATTTTTCTGTCATGAATCTAACAGGAATCGAGCAGAATGTAATCATGATTGATTCGGTTTCTAAAAGATACAGTATGTGCGGTGCACGTATTGGCTGTATGGTAACTAAAAACAGAGAAGTTATAGCGGCTGCAATGAAATTTGCACAAGCCCGTCTATGCCCACCAACAATTGAACAGATTGCCTGCGAAGCTGCAATTGACACACCTCA
Organism: Flavobacterium aestuarii; assembly: GCF_040049115.1. Classification (NCBI taxonomy): domain Bacteria; kingdom Pseudomonadati; phylum Bacteroidota; class Flavobacteriia; order Flavobacteriales; family Flavobacteriaceae; genus Flavobacterium; species Flavobacterium aestuarii. Next base: position 91,063 of record NZ_JBDLZZ010000008.1, on the reverse strand, counting down.
AAGCTATTTTGATGAAGTTATTACCGAATACAAAGAACGAAGAGATATTTTAATAAGCGAATTAAACAAAATAGACGGTGTAATTGTAAAGACTCCCAAAGCAGCTTTTTATTGTATTGCTCAGCTCCCAATTGACAATGCAGATGTTTTTGCACAATGGCTTTTGGAAAAATACGAACTGAACGGTGAAACGGTTATGATTGCTCCTGCTGCGGGTTTCTACTCGACTCCAGGCGTAGGCTTGAATCAGGTTCGTATTGCTTATGTTTTGAAAAAAGAAGATTTAATTAATGCAGTTCGCATTTTGAAAGAGGCGATTGCTGTTTATAATTCGAAATAGAAAAAACATTCTAAATATTTAAAAAGCAATATCGGTAACGGTATTGCTTTTTTGTTTTGTATCAAAATCAGTTTTACGGCATTTTCCTCGCAATTTTGTCATTCCGACGGAGGAGGAATCTCCACTAAAAGCTCTACAAAGATTGGTGCTTTGATTGCGGAATTACTTATGGAGATTCCTACGGAATGACAAATTTGTGGAGTTTTGAAATGATAAAAAAGTCATTGATTGATTTATAAGATTTATTCTTTCACCAGAGATCTAACAGCAGTTTTCAACACCGTGTTTTGTGTTTCTGATGAAACAAAAATGTTGATCTTTAGCCCCGATTGCAACGGAAATCCTTGTGGGCTGGGGTTCAGCCCACAAGATTACTTCGTCAGTTCGCTATCGCTCGTGTGTAACAGAAAGCAGGAGGAATTGCTGTTATAACATCAAATGTTCTGCTCCTAAAAACAATAATAGATGCCTATTTATTGATAGAATTAAAAAGCCAAAACGATAGAAAATGTTTCCTTTTTATTAATTATCTTTACCCCTCAAAAATAGACAATCATAATAACAGTAGCTTTTAATGATAAACAACGAAGAATTTCAGGACGAAATAGGAAACAATCATATTAGTACAAATGCTCAAAATCCAGTACGTAAAGATGCTTTTGACATTACAGATGAAGAAAAGATCGAAAAAATAAAAAAAGATGTCGAAAACATTCTCTTAACACTAGGAATGGATTTGACAGATGACAGCATGAAAGGCACTCCTAATCGTGTTGCAAAAATGTTTGTAAAAGAAATTTTTGGAGGTTTGAATCCTGACAAAAAACCAAAAGCATCCACTTTTGAAAACAATTACAAATACGGCGAAATGCTGGTTGAAAAAAACATTACGCTTTACTCTACCTGCGAACATCATTTATTGCCAATCATAGGAAGAGCGCATGTGGCGTACATTTCGAGCGGCAGGGTTATTGGCCTTTCGAAAATGAACCGTATTGTTGAACATTTTGCCAAAAGACCTCAAGTACAAGAACGTTTAACAATGCAGATTGTTCAGGAACTTCAACAAGCCCTTGGTACCGAAGATGTTGCCTGCGTAATTGACGCTAAACACCTTTGCGTGAATTCAAGAGGAATCAAAGATATCGAAAGCAGTACGGTAACTTCTGAATTTGGCGGAAAATTCAAAGACGCCCAAATCAAAAGAGAATTTTTGGATTACATTAAACTGGAGACTAAATTTTAAAAGTTTATAGTTTTTTGTTAATTGTTTATAGTTCGTGATGGGGAAAATACTGAAATTCGAAGATTTGGAAATTTGGAGATTGGCTCGAGAAATTTGCCAACAAGTTGAACTTCTAATCCAAATGACAAACTTAAAAACTAACTATTCCTTAAAAGACCAAATCGACAGAAGTTCTGGTTCTATTATGGATAATATTGCTGAAGGCTTTGAAAGAAATGGCAATAGAGAATTCATCCAATTTTTAAGTATTGCAAAGGGTTCTGCTGGTGAAGTAAAATCACAATCGTATAGAGCATTTGATAAAAAATTGATTTCTGAAGAACAACATTTAAAATTAAACGAAAATGTTGAACACGTAAAAAATAAAATTGGAGCAATGATGAATTACTTAAACAATTGTGAAATTAAAGGTCTCAAATTCAAGTAAAAGTTTCCACATCCAAAACAATAACAATAAACCAAAAACAACAAACAATAAACATCACAATGCCATTATATAAAAACCAAACCTTAAAAATATACAATTCTCTTTCGGGAGAAAAAGAAACATTTACGCCAATCAACGAAGGAAATGTGGGCATGTATGTATGCGGACCAACGGTTTACAGCAATGTGCATCTTGGGAATGTGAGAACTTTTATGTCGTTTGACGTAATCTTTAGATACTTACAGCACTTAGATTACAAAGTTCGTTACGTTCGAAACATTACCGATGTTGGTCATATTGTGGACGATGTAGACGAAGGTGAAGATAAAATTGCAAAAAAAGCACGTTTGGAGCAATTGGAACCTATGGAAGTGGTTCAGAGGTACACAGTGGATTTTCACGATATCCTAAATGCTTTCAACTTTTTGCCACCAAGCATTGAACCAACTGCAACTGGACATATTATTGAGCAGATCGAAATCATAAAAACCATTATCGACAAAGGAATTGGTTATGTAGCCAATGGATCAGTTTATTTTGATGTGGTTAAATTCAACGAAACTAACAATTATGGTGTATTGAGCGGTCGAAATATTGAAGACATGCTTGCCAACACCCGTGATCTTGACGGACAGTCGGACAAAAGAAATCCGCAGGATTTTGCGCTTTGGAAAAAAGCCGAACCACAGCACATCATGCGCTGGCCTTCGCCTTGGAGTGACGGTTTTCCAGGCTGGCACTTGGAATGTACTGCCATGAGCACTAAATATTTAGGTAATCATTTTGATATTCATGGTGGCGGAATGGATTTAAAATTCCCGCACCACGAATGTGAAATTGCTCAAAACGAAGCCTGTACAGGACACACGCCGGTCAATTATTGGATGCATGCCAATATGCTTACCCTAAACGGTAAAAAAATGGCAAAATCCACCGGAAATAATATCCTGCCAGGAGAGATTTTAACAGGAGAAAATCAGTTTTTAAGCAAGGCTTTTTCGGCTTCGGTTACCCGATTTTTTATGATGCAAGCTCACTACAGAAGCATTCTTGATTTCTCTGATGAAGCAATTATTGCTGCAGAAAAAGGATATAAAAGGCTGATGGAAGCAATGGAAGCTTTGAAAGGTATTTCGGCAAAAGAAACCAGCTCATTAGACATTGCAAGCTGGAAACAATTGTGTTATGATGCGATGAATGACGATTTCAATACTCCAATCCTTATTGCTCAATTATTCGAAGGAGTTCGTTTTATCAATTTATTGAAAGACGAAAAAGAAACTTTGAATGCTGTCGATTTAAAATTATTCACTACTGCCATGCAGGCTTTTGTATTCGATGTTTTGGGATTGGAAGAAGAAAAAACCAATGGCAATACCGATAAATTAGAAGGTGTAGTTAATATGCTTATTGGCATGCGCAAACAGGCAAGAGACAATAAAGATTTTGCGATGTCTGACCAGATCCGTGACCAGTTAATAGCTTTAGGCATTCAATTAAAAGATGGGAAGGAAGGAACTACTTTTAGTATAAATTGATTTTAGATTGTTGATTAACGCCTTTTGACTTCAGATTTCTCTGCAAAGGAAATCTTAAAACGTTAATCCTAAATCGTTAATCTTAAATCACAAGAATCATGAAATTTCTAACGGCTCCTTTTATTTTACTCGTTCGCTTTTATCAGGGAGCTATTTCGCCTTTTACACCTGCTTCTTGTCGATTTGAGCCTACTTGTTCCACTTATATGATACAGGCATTGCAAATTCATGGACTATTTTATGGAGGCTATCTGGGAATAAAAAGAATTTTAAGCTGTCATCCTTGGGGCAAAAAAGGATACGATCCTGTTCCATCCTCTCCCCAGCCCTCTCCAAAGGAAAGGGAGAAAGAAAACAAAAGATGTAAGCATAATAATCATTAAAAAAGAAAAATTATTCCCTTTTAGTTAACACAATTACTCAATTCAAAATAGTATTTTCACAAAAAAATAAAATAAATGACACACGCTTTAAACATTGTTTGGAATCCCTCTGAAGGTATTGATTTAGGTTTTTTCATTATCCGCTATTACAGTTTGATGTTCGTAATCGCTTTTGGATTGGGCTGGTACATCATGAAGCATATTTTTGACAGAGAAAACATTTCAATCGACAAATTGGATTCTTTGTTTGTATGGACAGTATTAGCTACTTTGGTCGGTGCGCGTTTGGGACACGTTTTCTTTTACGACTGGGAATATTACCGCAACAATCTGCCCGAAATTATACTGCCTTTCCGTTTTAATCCAAAATTTGAGTTTACCGGATACCAAGGTTTAGCTAGCCATGGAGCGGCAATTTCAATTATCATTGCTATGTATTTTTTTTCAAAAAAAGTGCTTCACAAGCCAATTTTATGGATTTTAGACCGTGTAGTCATTCCTGTTGCAAGTGGTGCGATTTTTGTGCGATTAGGTAATTTTTTCAATTCTGAAATTGTAGGCAAAGAGACTACATCTTCATTTGGGATCCGTTTTGTAAGAGATCAATTCAGCCCAAGAGAAGCTGTAAACGCAACTCAGCTTGCAACACCAAAAGAAGCATATGATGCTATTGCAGCTAATCCTCAATATGTTAATCTATTAGAGCAGGTTCCTGCTAAACATCCTGCCCAATTATATGAAGCTTTTTGTTATATTTTTGTTTTTGCTGTTCTGTTTTTCTTGTATTGGAAAACAGATGCCCGTAAAAAATCCGGCTATTTATTTGGCTTATTCTTAGTCCTTTTATTTACGGTACGTATAGTAGTAGAATCTGTAAAAGAGAGCCAAGGCGGGTTTGAAAGTGATTTAGGAAATGTATTATCGACTGGACAATGGCTGAGTATCCCTTTCATACTTGCAGGACTGTATTTTGTATTTACTGCAAAAAAAGAAGCAGAGTTATAAATCACAAAAACCTATTACCAAAATGCCACTGAAAATTCAGTGGCATTTTTTTTAATTTAAAAACAATCGAGTTAAATGATTTCTATACATTTCTAAGTCACTATCTACATTTGCTCCTTTCATAACATCGTGAAAATGCAAACTTTCTAAAGGCTGCATTCCAGTAAAAGCATTCATACGATGAAAACCAAACATAGGGCCATTATCTACACTAGTTTCATTGAAAAATTCACCAGGCAATGTAAAAGCCTCTTTCGGAGCATTCCATGAAGTCGTTACCATATATTTCCTCCCGTGCAGCATTCCCCCAGTACCATAGTTAATAGCAGGATTTTTAGAAGAACGGCCGTCACTTTTGTAAATGCCATTATCATGACCTTCGGTAAAAACTACGTCAATATATTTTTTAAAAGCATGCGGCAGCTGAAACCACCAAATCGGCGTATGGTATATTACAACATCTGCCCAAGCGAATTTTTCAACCTCTTCAGCTGGATCGTATTCATCGTTTACATCAGTGCTTTTTACTTCATAACCTTTGTTATTTAAAAAAAGTCTGCTGTTTCTTTAGCAATTGTTTCATTGAATTTTCCTCCTGAATGGCCAAATTTTTGACCCCCGTTTATTATAAATATCTTTTTCATTTTTATTAGCTTTAATTTGATGAAGCAAATTTACGTCACTAATAAGTATTATTAAAATAACTTAATTTATACATTTGTATTATAATTATAATAGTTAAAAAATGGTCAATTTAGAATGGTATCGTACATTTAAATATATATACAAAGCAGGAACTTTAACTGGCGCGGCAGAAGCATTATTTATTTCACAGCCGGGAGTCAGTCTGCATTTAAGTTCACTTGAAAATTATGTTGGATATAAACTATTCGACAGAACCAGCAGGAAAATGATTCCCACTGAAAAAGGGAAAGTTCTTTATAATTTTATAACTGAAGCTGTAGGAAAATTAGAAGAAGCTGAAAAAAACTTCCAGCGAAGCACTGAAAAAGACACGCCAACAATTAGTATCGGGATGTGTTTCGAGACTTTCCAGATTACATTAGAACCTTATCTATCTACCTTTCCCTTTAATGTAATTATTCAGTTTGGTGAGTACCCTGAAATGATTGAAAACCTTGAGAAAGGAATTTTAGATTTAATCATAACCCCACAAATGATTACGAAAAACACAATTGATTACGAAGCGTTTTCTTCAGAAACCATAGTGCTTATTGCCGGTAATAAAACGGATCTCGATGCATTTAAAAACATTAAAAAGCAAAATGATTTTAAAGCAGTCGAAAAATGGCTGAAACAGCAAAAATGGTTTGGAACCACTGGAGACATGGAACATCTGAGAAACTTCTGGCAACTGAATTTTAATAAAAATGCCGATTTCAGACCTAATTATATTGTCCCGAATTTAAACTCTATAGTGCGATGTTTAAGCAACAGCAATGGCTTAGCTGTTATTCCAGATTTTTTATGCAAAACAGAGCTAGACAGTGGCACAATAAAGCTTTTATGGAAAGGGAAAACACCTTTAAAGAACACTCTCTATTTTGCTGTCAAAAAGAAAACAATTTATAGAGATCAAATACAATTAATAAAAGATACTTTTAAGAAAATAATGTAATCACACTTCGGTATCAAAGAAGACTTTCTTCGACAAAACCCGAAAGGCACAACTCAATTATTTAAAGCAAAAAAAAAGGATTCAACTTTCATTGAATCCTTTTTTTATAGATAACTATCTACTAGCTCTCTTGATGTTTAACTTCTACGTCATGTTTCTCTGCAGAAGAAATAGTATCAACTAATACTGGAGTAGCAATAAATAATGAAGAATAAGTACCTACAACAATACCTATCAACATTGCAAAGATGAAACCTCTGATTGATTCTCCACCAAAGATAAACATCGTTAACAATACAATAATCATCATTAATGAAGTATTCAATGTTCTTGACAATGTAGTATTAATAGATGCATTCACAATATCTTCAAAAGAACCTTTGCGTTTTCCTAAAATAAACTCTCTGATTCTATCAAATACAATTACGGTATCATTCATTGAATAACCAATAACGGTAAGAATCGCTGCGATAAAGTGCTGATCCATTTCCATGTGGAAAGGCATAAATTTATAACATAAAGAGTAAATACCCAATACAAAGATTACGTCATGCGCAACAGCTGCAATCGCACCTAATGAATACTGCCACTTACGGAAAGAAATCATTAAATACAAGAAAATAACCGCCATTGCTCCAAGAACTGCCCAGTAAGAATTAGTTTTAATATCTTCAGAAATCGAAGCTCCCACTTTAGAAGCCTGCAATACACCTATTTTTTTACCATCAAAGGTGTTCGTGAATTTATCATAAGAAACGTTAGGGAAATATTTAGCCAACGCATTGTATAATTTTTGATTCACTTCTTCGTCAACGGCAACACCGTCTTCTTTGATTTTGTATTTAGTTGTGATTTTCAGCTGATCATCATCACCCAAAATCTTAGCTTCAACTGGTGTACCAAAAGCTGCAGACAGTTCATCTGAGACTACTGTAGCGTCGATTGGCTTTTCAAATTTAACCTGAAAAGTTCTACCCCCCACAAAATCTACACCTTCATCTAAACCATTAACAAAGAAAATAGAAATCAAACTTACTACAACAACAATTGATGAGAAGATATATGTAAATTTCTTGATTTTAATAAAATCATAATGAAAATTAGTAAACCAGTTTTTAGTAATACTTGTACAGAAAGACAGATCCCCTTTTCCAGCGATATTTTTATCAATAAAAATTCTAGCAATAAAGATAGAAGTAAACAATGAAGTTACGATACCGATAAGCAATGTTAAAGCAAAACCTTTAATAGGACCAGTTCCAAAAATAAACAAGATTGCTCCAGTTAAAACGTGAGTAACGTTTGCATCAATAATAGAACGCATTGCACCATGCCATCCGTAAGAAGCTACAACAGCCTCAGACAAAGATTTACCTTCGCGTAATTCCTCTTTTGCTCTTTCAAATATAATAATGTTCGCATCTACAGCCGTTCCTAATGTTAATACGATACCAGCAATACCAGGCAATGTTAACACAAAACCAAAACTTGCCATAATTCCGAATAAGAATAGTAAATTCAATAATAAAGCAAGATTAGCATACCAGCCTGCTTTACCATAGTAGAATACCATCCATAAGCAAACTAATAAAAACCCTAATACTGCAGAAATTGTTCCTGCATCAATTGCCGCTTGACCCAAAGATGGCCCAACAACTGTTGACTGAATAATATCAGCAGAAGCTGGCAGTTTACCTGCATTTAATACGTTAGCTAAATCTTTAGTTTCAGCCACATCAAAAGAACCTGTAATTTCAGATCTTCCTCCAGCGATAGGACCGCTCGTTACACCAGGTGCTGAGTAAACAATATCATCTAAAACAATAGCAATAAAACCTTTTTGAGTAAAAGCTCTGCCTGTCAATTCTTCCCATCCTTTAGCTCCTTGATTGTTCATCTGCATAGAAACAGCAGGTTTGCCCATTTGGTCAAATGTATCTTTAGCATCGGTAACAACACCACCACTCATTGCAGGTACGTTATCTCTGTTTCCTTTTAAAGCATATAATTCAACTGCTTCAGTTTCTTTCCCTTTGTCATCCTTTAACGTAGTAGGCTTGCTCCATACAAATTTGGCATTACGCTGGTCACCTGCTAATAAAACTCTAATGTCTGCTCTTTTAAAATATGCATTAACAGCAGCTGTATCTTTAGGCGCAAAATATCCTAAAATAGGTCCACCGCCTTGACCAATCATTTTATCAAATAATGGATTGTTTCCTTTTTTTGCAGTTACAGAGTCTTTTGCATCCGTCAACAAAGCACTTAATGAATCTTTAACAGCAGTTTTAGTTTCTGTTTTTTTGATTTCAGTCTTTTTTAAAGCATCGTTAGCAGCCATTAAAAAACTTCCAACTTCTTCGATTTTATAAGTTTCCCAAAACTCTAATTGAGCTTTTCCTCCTAACAATTTTTTGATACGGTCAACATCTTTTGCTCCTGGAAGCTCCACTAAAATCCTTCCAGTCTCTCCTAATTTTTGAATGTTTGGCTGTGTTACACCAAATTTATCGATACGCTCTCTTATTACTTTAAAAGCACTCTCAACAGACTCATCAACTTTTCTTTTGATAACTTTTTGAACTTGAGCATCAGACATTTGAAAATCCACACCACCTTCTCCTTGTAAACTTCTGTTTGCAAAGATATCAGGAGATGCTAGTTTTACAACCCCTTTAGAGTTTGCTTCAAAGGCTTCAAAAAACTTATTTAAATAGGTCTTATTTCCTTCTAAATTTGCGCTTGCATCTGCTAATGATTTATTAAATACAGCATTTTTAGAATTGTTAGACAATCCTTTTAAAACGTCTTTGATAGAAATCTGAAGAATAACATTAATTCCTCCTTCTAAGTCAAGACCTTTGTTTAATTGCTTATTTTTTACTTCATTATATGTAAAATCAACAAAACCAAGATTAAACACTTTTTCTTTACCAATAGAATCTAAATACTTTAACTCTTTATCAGGATTTTCTCCTGCAAAAGCTTTAGCTTCATTTTTGACATTATTTGCCACAAAAGTGAAAGAAAGTTGGTAAATACTTACCAATGCAAATAGAATTGCGAAAAATTTAATAAGTCCTTTATTCTGCATTATTACTAAAAATTAATTATTTTTTATTTATTATTTTTTGTTTTAAACCCTATAAAATAAGCCATTACGTCATTTTTGAAAAACAAAAAAGAGCTGCACGGTTTATGTCATTTTTTTTAAACCGAGCAAATATATAATTAACGGAAAGATTAACCAATTAATTTATTAATTAAAATGAAAAAAAAGACTGCAAAATTGCAGTCTTCTTTTTTTCTTATGAGAATTATTATACTAAAACCGATTTTAAATCAGCATTCATGTTTCTTACTGCATCAGCACTCTTAGCAAAAGCAGCTTTTTCAGCATCATTCAAGGCAATATCTACAATTTGCTCCACACCATTTTTACCTATAATACAAGGTACTCCAATGCAAATGTCATTTTGACCATATTCTCCCTCAACAAAAACTGAGCACGCAATCATTTTCTTTTGATCATTCAATATACTATCTACCAGATAAGCAACAGAAGCTCCAGGAGCATACCATGCTGAAGTACCTAATAAACCTGTAAGAGTTGCTCCGCCAACCATTGTAGCCGCTGCAACTTTTTCCAATTCTTCTTGAGATAAAAACTGAGATACAGGTATACCATTATAAGCAGCCAATCTTGTAAGAGGAATCATTGTAGTATCTCCATGTCCACCAATTACCATTGCCGATATATCATTTGAAGGCTTATCTAAAGCCTTAGATAAATAATATCTAAAACGGGAACTATCTAATGCCCCACCCATACCGATAATTCTGTTTTTTGGCAATCCAGTAGCTTTTAATGTCAAATAGGTCATTGTATCCATTGGATTAGACACTACTACAACAATACAATTTGGTGAATGAGCTAGTACGTTTTCTGCAACTGTTTTAACAATTCCGGCGTTGATTCCAATTAATTCTTCTCTTGTCATTCCTGGTTTTCTTGGAATTCCTGAAGTTATAACAACCACATCACTGTTTGCTGTTTTAGAATAATCATTGGTAACACCTGAAACATTAGTATTAAAACCTGTATTCGTAGCACATTGCATAATATCCATAGCTTTACCTTCGGCAAAACCTTCTCTGATATCTAATAATACTACTTCACTAGCAATTCCTCTATAAGAAATTGAATCTGCACAGGATGCTCCCACATTCCCTGCTCCTACAATGGTAACTTTCATTTTTATTTGTTTTTATTAATTTCAAATCAAAAACGAAAAATGCAGCCGATTCTAAAAACTACGCATCGATATTTGCGTAAACTGCATTTTTCTCGATAAACTCTCTTCTTGGAGGTACCTCATCACCCATTAACATTGAAAAAACCCTGTCAGCCTCAGCAAGACTATCTATATTTACCTGACGCAAAGTCCTAAATTCCGGATCCATTGTAGTTTCCCACAACTGCTCAGCGTTCATTTCTCCAAGACCTTTATAACGCTGAATAGAAGCACTGCCTCCCATTCTTGCATTTGCCTGGTCACGTTGATCATCATTCCAGGCATATTCTTTTTTATTTCCTTTTTTCACTAAATACAAAGGCGGCGCTGCTATATATACGTGCCCTTCTTCGATTAATTCTTTCATAAACCGGAAGAAGAATGTCAAAATCAAAGTCGAAATGTGGCTTCCATCGACATCGGCATCACACATGATAATTACTTTATGATAACGTAATTTTGAAATATTCAATGCCTTGCTGTCTTCATCAGTTCCAACAGTTACCCCAAGAGCAGTAAAAATATTCCTGATCTCTTCATTTTCAAAAACCTTATGATGCATGGCTTTTTCTACATTCAAAATCTTACCACGCAAAGGCAGAATGGCCTGAAACGCACGATCACGCCCCTGTTTCGCTGTTCCACCTGCGGAATCTCCCTCGACAAGATAGACTTCACATTTTGCAGGATCCTGCTCGGAACAGTCTGATAATTTTCCTGGTAATCCGCCACCGCCCATTACGGTTTTGCGCTGTACCATTTCACGCGCTTTTTTAGCCGCATGACGAGCTTGAGCTGCCAAAATTACTTTCTGGACAATGATTCGGGCATCATTTGGATTTTCTTCCAGATAATTTTCAATCATTTCGCTCACAGCCTGGCTCACTGGCGAAACAACTTCTCTGTTACCAAGTTTGGTTTTAGTCTGTCCTTCAAATTGAGGCTCAGAGACTTTTACCGAAATAATTGCTGTAAGCCCCTCACGGAAATCATCTCCAGAAATATCAAACTTCAATTTATCCAGCATCCCAGAAGCATCTGCATATTTTTTCAATGAACGGGTAAGACCTGTTCTAAAACCTTGCAAATGTGTTCCTCCTTCGTGTGTATTGATATTATTTACGTAAGAAAAAATATTCTCAGAATAACTTGTATTATAAATTAAAGCCACTTCGACAGGAATTTCTCCTTTTTCGTGATCCATCGAAATTACGTGTGCAATTATCGGCTCACGGTTTCCATCCAGATAACGGATGTATTCTTTTAGCCCTTCAGTTGAATAAAATACTTCACCTAGGAAATTACCATCTTTATCTTTTTCTCTTTTATCTGTAAACGTAATAGAAATTCCTTTATTCAAAAAAGCCAGCTCACGCATACGAGCCGACAAAGTATCATAAGAATACTCTGTTGTCTGCGTAAAAATTGTTGGATCCGGATAAAAAGTAACAATTGTACCTCTTTTTGAAGTATCTCCGATTTGTTTTACCGGATATAATGCTTTTCCTCTTTCATATTCCTGCTGATAAATTTTCCCATCACTGCTGTGAACTGTAGCCGTCAAATGAGAGGACAGTGCATTCACGCATGAAACCCCCACACCGTGAAGACCTCCAGAAACTTTGTACGAATCTTTATCAAATTTACCTCCTGCACCAATTTTAGTCATTACAACCTCTAATGCAGAAACACCTTCTTTTTTATGAATCCCAACTGGAATACCACGCCCATTATCTTCCACAGATATTGATCCGTCCTCATTGATACTAACTAATATCGTATCGCAATGACCTCCCATTGCCTCATCGATAGAGTTATCAACTACTTCATAAACTAAATGATGCAACCCTCTTACACCTACATCTCCAATATACATCGATGGACGCATCCTCACGTGTTCCATTCCCTCTAAAGCCTGGATACTGTCTGCTGAATAATTGTCCTTCTTAATTTCTTCGCTCATAAAATTAAATCTAAAAATGTGTTTTTCGTCTAACAAGCAAATATATAAAAATGCAATCTATTTAAGTGTTTTATTCCAATTATAAGCAACGAAGTTATTAACAAAAGCCATCAATTTCAATGATATAAATCAGTTTTTGTGATATTCTTGAAATTAAATTATCACCTGAAAAATCAACAGCATTAATAATCTGATAACTCAATACCTAATATAATAACCAATCGAATCTCAATCAACTAATTACAGATAAATAATACATTTTAAAAAAAATCAGGACACTATACATTGCAAGAATATTTTTTAAAAAACAGCCATAAAAAAAAATCCAAAACAAACACCGAGATGCCTGTTTTGGAAATTTAAAGATGGAACAATTTCAAATTTTTCTAATTCTACATTGAAATTGTTTTTAAGTTTTGTAATTGATATTGATTTACTTTCTCATAATTCTCACATTCATTTCTTCTACTTTTTTATCAGATAAAAGTGATGGCGCACCAAATAATAAATCTTCGCTGGTTCCTGTTTTCGGGAAAGCCATTACTTCTCTGATGGATGTTTTTTTCTCCAAAATCATCATCAAACGGTCAATTCCCCAAGCAATCCCTCCGTGTGGCGGGGCTCCATATTGGAAAGCCTTATACATTGTTCCTACGCTCTTAATCATCTCCTCTTTGTTGTAACCCATATTTCTATAAGTCGCTTCCAGAATTTCCGATTTATGCGCACGAACTGATCCTCCTCCAATTTCGTAACCATTTAAGATAATATCGTATTGCTGCGCGATAATAGTTCCAATCTCATCATCATCGCCTTTCATATGTTTTTCTAAATCATAGATTGCAGGCATTGAGAATGGATTGTGAGTAAATGTCCATCTTCCTTCATCTGTTCTTTCGAACATTGGAAAATCAACTACCCAAGCCGGACGCAACTCCTTAGAATTAATCAAATGTAACATTCTGCCCATTTCCTGACGGACAGCATCCAAAGCTTTATTAGCCGTTGCATAATCTGCCGCCGAGAAGAATACAATATCTCCAACCTGAGCTTTTGTCGCTTTTATAATTCCTGCTGCAATTTCTTCGCCTAAAAACTTAATAATCGGTGACTGCAGCTCCTCTTCATTTACAATAATATAAGCCAATCCGCCTAAACCGTGCTGTTGTGCAATAGCCGTCAGTGTTTCTATCTGGCCTTTGGACATACGCTTGTTTCCTTGCTCCTTAGCCGAAACTTTGATACATTTTACAATTCCGCCATCGTCAATTGGTTTGCTGAATACCTGAAACGTGGTTTCTTTTACAATTTCGGTAATGTCCTGCATTTTCAATCCATAACGCAAATCAGGCCGGTCACAGCCGTAGAAATCCATTGCGTCTTTATAAGTAATCACTTCAAACGGATGCAAAATCCATTTTTTTCCGTATATTTTTGTAACTACTTCATTAAACATTCTGGTGTTCAAATCGATAATCTGCTGCATACTTGCGTACGCCATTTCCATGTCCAATTGTGTAAATTCCGGCTGACGGTCTCCACGGGAATCTTCGTCTCTGAAACAGCGTGCTACTTGGAAATATTTCTCATAACCGCTCACCATCAGCATCTGTTTGAACTGCTGTGGTGCCTGTGGCAATGTATAGAAAAATCCAGCCTGCTTACGTGTTGGAACAATAAATTCGCGCGCTCCTTCATCGGTTCCTGCACTTAAAATTGGTGTTTCTATTTCTAAGAATTCTTCTTCATCCAGAATATCACGCAATAACTTAATTACTTTATGACGGTTTACGATGGCTCTTCTTACCTCCTCATTTCTGTGATCTAAAAACTTGTATTGAAAACGAATCGCTTCATTCGTTTTTGCCGCTCTTTTGATTTCAAAAGGCAGTGTTTTAGATAAATTCAGAATTTCTAAAACTGAAGTCTCCAATTCAATTTTACCAGTTCGCAGTCCTGCATTATAATCATCTTCATTACGCCCAACAACAATCCCTTTTACTGCAATAACTGATTCTGATTTTATCTTAACCAGCTCATCTATATTTGGGAAAGATTCCCTGCTGATACGAACCTGGAAAATTTCATAACTAGAATCACGCAAATCAATAAACATCAATTCACCGTGATCACGAACACTTGCCACCCAGCCGGATAACATCACTTCTTCGCTGATGTTTTCTTCTGATAATTGCGAGATTTTATGTGTTCTATAAGTATCTTTTATTATAATTGGAATTTCAGGCAATACCTCTTCCTGAATTCCTTTCGATTCTGAATTTGATATGGATGATGATTCGGACAAGTCGCGACTTGTCCCTGCTGTATCCGCGGACAAATCGCGATTTGTCCCTACAGATAATTTATCTAAAATAATCTGGCGGATTACTTTTCCATTCGCCCCTTTTCCGATAATTCCTAAAACTTTACCAACCAGAATACCTGCTTTCCCTTGGTCTCCGGCAGCAATATCATTGGCAACAGCTTCATTTTCTGAAATTACCTTAGCAATAACTTCCTGTATTTTGTCTTCAGAAATGGTGTTTTCTTCAAAATATTTGTTATAATCGAAAGTTCTGTCTTTCAAATAGCCAATAATTGCATTTTGAACCAAAACAGCCGTGATTTTTTCAGCTTTGAATAATTGGAAAATCTCAATTAGATGATCAATACTGTGAATTTCAGCATAATCATCAACTTTCAAATTATTCGCCAGAGTTTTGGCCACAAACAAAGGATCATTAATTACCGTATTGATAGCCACAAATGTTTTGGAACGTATGGCATCTGCTGTGAAAAATTTAGCATCCTGTGGCAGTACGCCTCCATTAATCAGAATAGATTCAACTGCAAAAGGCAAAGCACTTGTATCTACTTTAATCGCTTCAATTTCAGCTTTAATATTTACAAAAGGCAGATCCGGCTCAGAAATAAAACGGTAATCTGCTTCAAATTCTTTCTTACGCATTGTTTTGGTCTGCTTTAAATCAGCATCCCATAATACAGTCGTTTGATCTGGTCTAAACTGTTTGTTTTCAATAAAATAATTAAACTGTTTCTCCACCTCTTCTTTCAAAGCTTCCACCATAAACTTAAACGAGTTCAAGTTTTTGATTTCCGTTCTTGGGTTCAAATCGTAACTGTGTTTTTTGCGCAAAGACACAGAAACATCCGACTTGAATTCCCCTTTTTCAAGGTTCGCTTCAGAGATTCCCAAGTTTTGAACAATACGCTGAATGTACTGCGCATAAGTCGAAGCATCCTCAATATTTCTGATACAAGGTTCTGTTACAATTTCAATCAGTGGCACTCCCGCTTTATTAAAATCAACTAACGAAATCTTCTTTTCGTGCATCAATTTGGCTGCATCTTCCTCGATATGAACTTGAGTTAAATTTACCGTAAACTGCGTACCGTCATTTCGGTAGCAGGAAACGTGTCCGTCAGGGATTATTGGGTTGTGAAATTGCGTAATCTGAATGTTTTTTGGGTTATCCGGATACTCGTAATGTTTTCTGTCCCAAGAAATAATTTCATTACTAAAAGACGAATCAACCGCTTTTCCAAAATAAATGGCTTTTGTAACCGCTTCTTTATTTACGGCAGGCAGAACGCCCATTTGTCCGGTACAAACGGAACATATATTTTGGTTAGGTGTTTCAATTTCTTGATTTGGACAAGAACAAAACAACTTGGTTTTGGTATTCAATCGAACGTGAGTTTCCAGTCCGATTACCAATTCTAAATCGTGGGCTTTTAAAGCCGATGTTAATTGTTCCAATTCCATTATATTGTATCTTTTAAGAAGTTAGCAAACTGCATCACTAATTCGTCATTATTTTTTGCTCCAGTCACCTGAAGTCCTGTGCTCGTTCCTTGTGGCACGGTTAACGTTGGCAATTGTCCTAAACTAAAACCAACCGTATAAGCATCCGACAAATACATCGCGTGCGGATCTTTTAAACTATCACCAATTTTTGGAGGTGTACTTGGCGTAACCGGCGATAGAATAATATCAACCTCCTCGAAATCTTTACTGAAATTCTCCGAAATCTGATCTCTCAAAGCCAATCCTTTCAAATAAATTTCATCTGAAAAACCTTGAGACAATACTTGGTTTCCACCAACAATTCTGCGTTTTGTTTCTTCTGAAAAATTCTCAGAACGAGTTACAGCATAGGTTTCAATTAAGTTTTCAGCTTCGATACGGTTTCCGTAATTTGTTCCGTCAAGGCGGGATAAATTCGAAGCTGTTTCAGCCATTGCCAAAGTATAGTAAGTCGAAACCAAAATGTCAGATTTAAAGAAATCCAATTCTTTTACAGCAATTCCTTTTGCTTTTATCTTTTCAATACTTGCTAAAAAATCAGCTTTTATTTCAGGATTAATTGCTTCGCTTTCGATAAAGTTTTTGAAATACCCAACCGTTTTTACAGTTGAAACTGCGATTGCTTCTTCACTGATTTCAGATGAAGCGATTGAAGTTTGATCTTTCGGATCTTTTCCGCTCATTACATTCAAAACAATTCGGATATCTTCAATTGATTTTGCCAAAGGCCCAACACAATCTGTAGAAGACGCATAAGCCATCAAACCATATCTTGAAATTCTTCCGTAAGTTGGTTTTAAACCATAAATATGATTGTAACCTGCAGGCTGACGAACAGATCCTCCAGTATCTCCACCGATAGAAAAAACAGTATATTCTTTGGCAACATTCACCGCAGAACCTCCGCTTGAACCTCCCGCTACTAATTCTGGATTAACAGCGTTTTTCACAGCACCAAAAATCGTATTCTCACTAGAAGATCCGTGACCAAAACTATCACAGTTTTCTTTCACCAATGGAATCGCACCGGCATCTAGCAATTTTTGAATCGCTGTCGCAGTATAAGGCGATTTATAATTTTTCAGCAAATCGGAACTTGCAGTGGTATAAGTTCCCTGTACCATATAAACATCTTTAATTCCGAAAGGAATTCCTTCCAAAAGACCGATTTCCTCGCCTTTTGCAATTTTAGCATCAACTTTAGAAGCTAATTCCAGCGCCAAAGTATCCAGCAAAGAATTTACCGAGTTATATGTATTTTGTTTAAGTAAGTCTAATTTTTCCTGTACAAGAGCCGTACAGCTTATTTGTTTTGACACCAATTGCTGGTGTATCTTTTTTATCTGAGAATCCATTTTATCCTTCTATAACTTTTGCAACCACTAAAAAACCATTTTTCTTGTTCGGGAAATTTTCTAAAATAAGCTGTTTTTCAATAGCCGAACTCTCTATCACAACATCTTCTCTTAAATTATTCACTGACACACAATTACGATTGACATTATTTAAGGAATTATCATTTGATGAATTTGCATTTTTAATTACATCAAATAATTTGTTCACACTCTCTGAAGGCTGTGCTCCTTTAATACTCGACAAGATGTCGACTGTCATTATTTTACTCATAATTTTACGTAGTTTTAAAGTCAAACTTTTAAGCTCGCGAAATTACAAAAAGTTTTTTTAGGGATTTCTATTTTTTAATGAATTGAACGGTTTTCAGCGAAAGAATACACCGATTTAACATTATGTTTAATTTTGTTATAATATGTAGCGGTGTTGTGAAATATTTCAAGCAAAAAAGCAAAATATAAAAGAACAGATAAAAAAATTTGCGAATTCGCAGTTATTATAAACTCTCTATATCATCTTTTTTAAAATATTTTTATGATTTCATATAAACAATTTTGTTTACATTTGTACAATGAAAGACATTCTTAAAATAATCAAAGGAGTACATCCAGGTAAGTTTGTAGAGCGAGAAATACTTAAAAAAGGCATTAACAAGCGACAATTTGCCATTGCTATTGATGAACATCCGCAGACTTTGGGTGCTATTATCAAAGGAAAACGCAGGATGAATGTTCCTATTTCTTTAAAAATTGAAGAAAAATTAGAATTAGAAGAAGGTTTTTTAATGACTTTACAAAATCATTATGACATCAAAGTTTTTAAGAAAAAAAATCAACGAAAACCCGATATTTCTAAATTAAGCAAAGTATTGTTTTGGGATACTACAATAGATAAAATTGACTGGGAACAGATGAAAGTTGCCGTCGTAAAACGTGTTTTTTCGAGGGGAACCGAGGAAGAAAAAGAAGAAATAACCCGTTTTTATGGCGCCGACACTGTTGAAAAAATTAAATTAATGAAACATCAATTGTAACCATTTTGGAAGATTTATATTGGGATACTGTTTCACCTTTACTCAAAGAAATTTTGATCGATTTGATGCAAGAAGAATTGTTTTCGCCTTTTCGGTTGGTGGGTGGCACGGCTTTGAGTTTGCAAATTGGACACAGAATGTCGGTTGACATTGATTTGTTTACTGATGCTGATTATGGTTCTATTGATTTTGAAAAAATTAAAATATTCCTGAAAAACAAATATGATTTTTACAGTACAAGTCCTGTAGAAATTATTGCTTTTGGTACGTATTTCAAAATAGGATATTCAAAAGCAGAATGCATAAAATTAGATTTGTACTATACGGATCCCTACATAGATACTATTCAAGAAGTTTCAACTATTAGAATGGCAAGCATCCACGAAATTATTGCAATGAAATTGGATGTGATTTTACGAGGCGGACGAAAAAAAGATTTTTGGGATTTACATTATTTCTTGGACAAAATTTCGATAGACGAAATGATTTCTTTTTTCGAAAAACGATATCCTTACACCGATGACTCTGCAAGAATCAAAGAGATGCTTGTCAATTTTGATGATGCTGATTTAGATTTTGATCCCAATTGTTTGCTTGATAAAAATTGGGAAATGATAAAAATAGACTTTGCAGAAAAATTACACTTGCTTTGAAAGTGATTTTTTTATACACTACTCAACACTCTCAATCAAATACTTCGTCCCATTAATTTCAAAAGTAAAACCAACGGTATTTCCCATCAGTTTATTTCCAAGCGGAGATTGTGGAGAAAGTGCAATGACATTAATCCCATCTATATTGATTTTTGGCAAAGCCAAAGACAAGTACAAATAAATCCCATTCGCTTTGACCAAACTCCCAACGATAATTGTTTTGGCAATTGTAGCTGGATCAA
Organism: Flavobacterium aestuarii; assembly: GCF_040049115.1. NCBI lineage: Bacteria > Pseudomonadati > Bacteroidota > Flavobacteriia > Flavobacteriales > Flavobacteriaceae > Flavobacterium > Flavobacterium aestuarii. The sequence goes on along the minus strand of NZ_JBDLZZ010000008.1, from coordinate 71,117 downwards.
TTTTGTCCAAAACGTTTTTTTGAACCAAAACTTCTTTCAGTTTGTGATTGATTTTTTCCTGCTCGATATGCATCATTGACAAAGCGGTTTCGTGCTTATCACCTGCTGAACCTTTGGCATCGTTCTTGGAATCTTCAGTTAAACCTGCAATCATATCACGGAAAGCATCGATTCTGTCCTGAACTAATTGAGAATAATATTGATGTGTTTTTTGTTTGAAAGTCATTTTTTAGACTATTTAGATTTTTAGACTAATTTAGATTCTTAGATATTCATTTTATGTTTTTAAAATAAAAAGACTTCTTAGATTTATATTTTCTAAAAAGTCTAAAATAGTCTAAAAATCTAAGCTAGTCTAGAAATCGAATTTATAATTTCCTCCAACCATTACCTGAAAGCCCTGAACTTGATAATTCAGCCATTTTTGATAGTCATTATTCAAAATGTTATTGGCTTTCAAAAAGGCGGTAAACCTGTCGTTGTGTTTGTATCGCACATTGGCATTCAAATCAAAATAACCGTCTAAAGTGATTGGCGATGGGGCCGTAACATTAAAAATATCTGTATTCAGCTGATAATCTTTACGTTCTCCTACATAAAACAAATTCACACCTGCAAACCATTTATTGGTAATCATAAAATCTGCTTTTCCATTCAATTTAAGTTCTGGTAAATTCCATGCTTCCTGTTCTGATTTTTTGGTATAACTGCTCACTGTTACATCAGCTTCAACAGTTACACCTTTGGCTAAATCGGCTTTTATTTCGCCATAAAAACGCATTGTAGTCAAATCGTCATACACTACCTGAAATGAATTCCCGAATCCATAATTAGCATTCGTATCCTTTTCAGTATAATCATTAGCTCTAAACAACGCTTTATTTTCATCATGGATATAAGACGCTTTTACATCATAACTCACAGTGCTTGCCAATTTCCCTTTTAACCCCGCCTGAATATCAAACAGCTCATTTGTTGGCTTAATATTCAATGTCGGTGAGACAAATGGATTATCATCAACAAAAGTCTTATAAGTGTTCTGTTGTAAATTACCAATGGCACTTGTATAAAATATCATCAAATCTCCGACAACTTTATAGGAAGCACTAATCGACGGATATACATAAAACTTGTTGGTATCATTTTCTTTTCCCATGCTATACACTAATCCAGCACCAACATTAATCGTCCAATCCTCTCTATTCATTACAAAACTTGGCACAATTCCCAAGTTTATAAATCCATAATTTATTGGAGAAGTATTGGTTCGCGCATAATTATCCTTAAAACTGCCGTCCACATAATCAACGAAAACTTTGGTTTTTATTGCTTCATCCAGCACATCAAATTTAAAAGTCGGAGCCAGCAAAAAACTATTTTCAGCCGAACTAAAATCATCTGTAAAATGCGCAAAATCAAGAATTACATCATTCAGAATTCCATTTTCAAAAGCCATCGAAGCACCGGCAGTTAAAGTATTATAGGACTGTTGCGGTTTAATTCCATAAATCAAAGCCATATCAGCTGGCGGTGTCAAAGTACTTCCAAAATTAACAGGCAATCCATACCAGTTATAAATTTGATTTTGATAGCCCGCTTTTATATTCCAAGTCAAATCTTGTTCATTAGAACCGTATTGCAAATCAATTTTGGTATCATAATAGAAATTATCCAAAAGCACATCCTTAATATCTCCCTGCGAAGAATTATGACGAAACATTCCGCTTACATATTCATTATTATTAAGATCTTCGTTCACATATAATTCAGCATTCAATCGCCCATAATTTCCGAGGCCAAGTGATGCATAATTCTTAAACAAACGTTCCTGTTTTCCTTTTTCTACACCTTGTGCATTTCCTTTGGCAGGAGCAAATGTCGAAGCAACCGGAAAAGGCAGAATCGAATAATTTACATTTTCTTTTTTGGCATTTTCATCAGTATTAATGCTGGCTGGAACTTCTTTTACCTTGAAAGCATCCGAAATTGTAGGCGTATATGGTTTTACAACATTCACAACTTCGGTGCCAATATTATCTTTTTTATCCTGAGCAAATGAAAATTGGGTAAGCAGTAAAAGAATTAACCCCACCCCAGCCCTCCCCGAAGGGGAGGGAGTTAAGGACGCTGATAATTTATTTATGAATGTTTTTATGTTTATGATTTTCATCTTTTGTATTTTCTAATTTCTAACTTCTGATTTCTAAAATCTAACCTTTAATGGATGAATTCGTTTTGGATTCCTCTGCTTTTATTTTATTCAATTCTGTTTTTGCTTCTTCAACCACATCCGAATAATCAGTAAAATTTTCGATTACATTATCCAAAACATAAGTTGCCTGATAACTGTCTTTTAAACCATAATAATTTTTTGCCATCAGAATCAAACCTTTTGCACCATAATAACGGTAACTAGAATAATTTTTGGCCAATTTTTGAATCGCAGTATTCGAAAGCTCAAATTTTCCGTCCTTGTTTTTGAAATAAGCGTCATAGTATAAAGCTTCGGCAGACAATTCGCCTTTGCTTACGGTCATTAATTTTGCATAAGCGGTTTTAGCTTTAGCTTCATCACCTGTTTGCATGGCAGAGCGTGCCACGATAATCTGCGCATCGCTTTTTACATTTTCTTCCGCTTTTGCATTCGCTAAAACCTTATCTGCATAGACAACTGAATTTGAATAATCCTTTGTTTCATAATAGCATTTCATCAAATTTGCCTGCGCAAAAGTTTTATTTTGGACAAAATCGGCTTCATTTTCTAAACGAACTAAAACCGGAATTGATTTAGTGCAATTTTTATCTTTCAAAAATATTTGAGCCAAACGAACCAAAGACTGCTCTGTATATTCGGAACGCGACTGATTGACCACATACTCATAATTAGCAACTGATTTGCTTTCCGAACCTTCAGCATAATACAGTTGTGCCAATTGAAAATTAGCCTGCAGAATATGAACTCCATTTGGGAACTTAGCCACATAATTGCTAAAACCTGAAATAGCCTGTTTAGAATTTCCTTGTTCCAATTGTTTTTGTGAAGCCTCGAAAGAATCATTATCCAACTCTAAATCTGTCACCGCAACAAAATCCAAAGTTCGTACCCAAGTAGCATATTCGTCCACTTTTCCGTTATCAACATAAATTAGTCGGGCTGTAGCAACCGCTTCATACGCTTCGGGAGTTTTTGGAAATTCAGAAGCTACTTTTTTAAATTTGGCAATAGCCAGATCATCTTTATCTGAATTATAATAAATCAATCCCTGACGCAGAATAGATTTTGACGTATACGAACTGCTTTTGTAATTAGCAATTAATTTATCATAAGCTTTGATCGCCAAGTCTTGTTTGTTCTCGGCTACATACGTATTTCCAAGTTCAAACAAAACATCATCCTGATAATCTGATTTTGGATATAATGTCAAAAATGCATTCAGCTCTTCGATTTTTTTACTGTTTTTCGAAAGGAATCCATAGCAAAGTGCTTTTTGAAAATACGCATAATCAGCATCTACACCTTTGGATTCAATTACCTTACTATAAGCATCTAAAGCCACCTGATATTTAGTCGTTACAAATCGGCAGTCGGCCAAACGCAGATACGAATCATTCAGACGAAATTTATCTGCCTTGTTGCTGTCTATTTGTTTTTGGAAAAAATCACCTGCAGTATCATATTCCTTCAATTTGAAATTGGCGTAGGCAATATTGTAATTAATATTTTTCGATTCAGCCGTTTCTTTCGCTTTTGGCAAATCCACAAACTGCTGATAACTTGCCAATGCGTCTTTGAAATTTTCTAAATTATATTCGGATTCGGCTTTCCAAAAAGTGGTGCGGGCAGTAATTACAGCGTCTTTTTGTTCTTTCAAGCCTTTTTCGAACATTGCTATAGAACCAAAATAATCACTGCTAGTATACAATTCCAAACCTCTGTAGAAAGCTACTTTCTGATACACTTCCCTATTTTCAGAAGTTTTATTTTTCTCTAATAAAACCAATGCTTCCTTGTAGTTTTTGGACGAAATATAAGAGTCAATCAATAATCTTTCGATTAAACTATTATTGGGATTCGTTGGGTATTTAGTCATAAAAGCCAACAAAACTTCGGGAACAGTCTGGTACGAATTACCAATTTCATAGCTCAATTTGGCATAATTAAAACTCGCATCTTCCTGCAGTTTCAGGTTAAAATTCATTTCGGAAGCATTTTTGAAAGCATTCAAAGCCTGTTGTTTTTTACCCGATTCCAAATAACTTTCTCCCAAATGATAATAGGCATTCTGTGCTATGAAATCATTTCCATCAATGATTTTATTGAACTGCGAAACGGCATTTTCATAGTCTTTCTGAACATAATACGCATATCCCAACTGATAGAAATCGGTGTTGTTCCATTTTCCATTTTTACCTTTATAACCTACCAAATATGGAATGGCTTTATCGTATTGTTTTAGATTGAAATAGCTTTCACCGATGATTTTATTCAGTTCCGATTTTTCCTCAGGAGTTGATTTTGGCATTGCCTTAACTCCCAAATCAATGGCTTTCTGAAATTCCCCAGCCTTGAAACTCATATCCGATTTGTAATAGGACAATTTTTCGGCATATTTTTCATTTCCGGAAACTTGGTCAAATTGTTTGTTGGCTTCGGCATAATCATCAGATTCATACGCCATGAAACCCATATAATATTTGCTTTGCGTACCATATTCATCGGAATCTGTTACTCTGCTGAAATAACTTTTTGCTTTTTTTGGATTTTTGGCATCAAAATAAGTATATCCTTTTTCGAAATTGAATTTGTTTTTCTCACTGTCTTTCAAAACACTTTCATCCACTCTTTCAAACCAATGCATGGCTTCTTTATACTCTTTATGGTCAAAATAGTAATACGCCACATCAATAAAAGCCTGATTTTGTTTTCGGCTTGACGGGTATTCTTCCACAAAACGATTAATAAGTTCCTCCGCATTATCCTGATCGGTACGAATGGCACAATTGGCAATATAATAGGCGCAATCCGACTCTAAACCTTCGGTTGTTGCCTTCTCTTTTACCTGTTTAAAAATAATTTGTGCCGACGCATATTGCTGATCCTCATACAAGGAAACCGCCTTGTCGAAGTCTTTTAAAGGGTATGTATAAATGGTCGATTGCTGAGAAAACAGGGAGGTTATTGGAACAAAAAAAAGGAATAAAAAAAGCCTGATAGGTATACGCATTGTTGTTTTTATTTAGTCAATCAAAGATATTTAATTCTGATTTTATAACGGAAGCCGAGACGTTTTTATTATAAATTATTTTTCCTCACCCCAGCCCCTCTCCAAAGGAGAAGGGAGCTAATCCCAAATCTGAATTTGCTTTCATTGAAATTTGTTTTTTGAGTTTTGAGTTTTGAGTTTTGTCATTTGATTTTTGTTTTTTGAAATTTGATTTTTTACTTTTACCCAATAAACAAATTCTATCATGGCTCAATCGGTACTGTCTTTAAAAAACGTAAACATATATCAAGAAGGAAAAACTATTTTATCTGATGTTAATTTGGAAGTCACTCACGGTGAATTCATCTACATCATCGGGAAAACAGGTTCCGGAAAGAGCAGTTTATTGAAAACATTATATGCTGATTTGCCTTTAACTGAAGGTGAAGCCAAGATTTTAGATTTTGATTTGACAACTTTAAAAGAAGATGACATTCCGTTTTTGAGAAGAAAGTTTGGAATTGTTTTTCAGGATTTTAAGTTATTGCCAGACCGTACCGTTAAAGAAAACATGCTTTTTGTTTTGAAAGCTACCGGATGGACTGACCTTACAGAAATGGAAGCAAAAATCGAAGAAGTATTGGCAAAAGTAAACATGAAAGACTTTGCAAATCAGATGCCACATCAATTGTCTGGTGGAGAACAACAGCGTGTTGCCATTGCAAGAGCCTTATTGAATGATCCTGAATTCATTCTTGCCGATGAGCCAACAGGAAATCTTGACCCGCAAACCAGTACTGAAGTGCTTGAAGTTTTAAGACAGATCAATGTACTTGGAAAAACAGTTATCATGGCAACTCACGATTATGCCTTGCTGATGAAATATCCATACAAAACATTGAAATGTGAGGATGCATCTATTTTTGAAGTAGTACAGAGAACCGTGTAATGTTATCGATTCTTATTCCGGTTTACAATTACAATGTTTACCCGCTAGTTTGCGAGCTTAAACATCAAGCTGATGAATTAGGAATTAAATATGAAATCATTGTTAATGATGATCTAAGCCAAAAATTCGTAACGGAAAATTCAAAAATAAATTCCTTACTAAAGTGCAGTTTTTCTATCAATCCGCAAAATGCCGGGAGAGGAAAAAACATCAATTTGTTATGTGCCAAAGCCAAAGAGAATTACGTTTTAATAATGGAATCAGATTCTTTTCCTGAGAGTAAAAATTACCTCAAAAATTACCTGGACATAATTTCAAACGATACTCCTGTAATTTTTGGAGGTGTTCATTATCCTAAAACTCCCCCCGGAAAAGACAAATTGCTTCGTTGGAAATATGGTATAAACAGAGAAACAAAATCTATAAGCTGCAGACTCCGAAATAATTACGATTTTGTCTTCACTTGGAATTTACTTTTAAAAAAAGACATTCTTTTAAAACATCCTTTCCCAGAATTTATTAATGAATATGGTTACGAAGACACCGTCTTCATAAAAATGCTACGTTTAAGTTCTATTTCTGTCACTCATATTGAGAATCCATTAATTCATTATAACGAAGAATACAGCATTGATTTTATAAAAAAATCGGAAACGGCAGTAAAGACTTTATACAGTTTAATCGCTTTACAAAAAATAGAATTAAAAGACATTAAGTTAAGTTATGTTTACTTAATTCTAAAAAAACTCTATTTAACTGGGGTTGTAAAAGCAATTTTTACTAAAAACAAAGAGCATATAGTAAACAACTTGACTTCTGAAAATCCCAGCCTTTATTTATTGGATTTTTATAAATTAGGATATTTATGCACTTTTAATCCGTTGAAAAATGTATAATAGTCTAAAAAAAATCATTCAGACTGTTTTACCCAAAAAAGCTATATTCAAAATCGAACCTCATTTACGAACTTTATGGTCATTCTATTACAGAGGTTCAAAATACGAATGTACCATTTGCCAGACAAAATTGAGAAAATGGATTATTTTGCCCAATAATGATAAACTCTGCCCTAACTGCGGGAGTTTGTCCAGAGACCGGAGATTATGGCAATTGATAGAAAATAATTATTTGGGAGATGATATAAATGTTCTAGACTTTTCACCATCCAGAAGTTTGTATCGAAAATGGAAAAAGCAAAACGTAGCCTACAAAGCGACAGATCTCTCAGGAGATTTTATTTCGGACAATCAATATGATATTACTTCAATCCCTGAAAAAGACAACACCTTTGATTTAATCTTGTGCTATCATGTTTTAGAACATGTTATTGACGATTTATCAGCGATGAAAGAACTTAACAGAACATTGAAATCAACAGGGATTTTGTTTGTTCAAACGCCTTTCAGACAAGGAGAAATATACGAAGATTATACTATTACTTCTGATGAAGATCGATTACAACATTTTGGACAGGAAGATCACGTAAGGATATATTCGGTTAATGGATTAAAAAACAGACTGACACAATCTGGTTTTGAAGTAAAAGTAAATCAATACAGCAAGGATATAATTCATGGTTTAGCCGAGAATGAAATTATATTGATAATGAAAAAACAAAAAAAATCAGAAGGCTAGTTCACTACCTCCAGAAACAGCTTATCCCATTTTTTCATTATGCCTTCGATTTCATATTTTTTTACACTCTCTTGGGCAGCTTTACCCATTTGAAATCTTAAATTCTCATCTTCAATAAGCAATTCCAGTTTTTGAACAAAAGAGTCTGTATTTCCATCTTCAATCAAAAAGCCATTTACCTCATCGTCAATAATAGTTCTCGGACCAGAAGGGCAATCATAAGCTATACAGGGAACACCTGAAGCCATTGCTTCAATAAGCACCATCCCAAAAGCTTCTGTTCTTGATGTCATTAAAAAAACAGAAGACTGATTGTAACTTTGCTGTATATCTTTGACAGGTGAAAGAAAATTTATATTATTTGAAATATTCAATTTATCAGCCATTTCTTGATATTCAGAATCAGCGTCCCATTGCCCATAAATATCCAGCTGCCAATCAAGATGCTTTTCAGTTATCCTGCTCCAGATTAATAACAATCTATCCAGCCCTTTGATGTGAGTAATAACACAGACCGCCATAGCTCTTTTATTGACCAAATTAGCTTTTTCCGTAATCTTGAAGCTAACAGGATTAGGAATAACTATTCTCTTTTTAGCATTCCACTCCTTACTTCCTTCATCAGTTACAGAAACAAAACAGCTAAATTTATTTATTGTGTTCTGCTTAAAAAAATGCACCAATTTGGATCTTAACTTCGTGTATAAATTTCTGTTTTTTACTTTTTCGAACGAAACTGAAAAATGGGTTTCAAAAATTATTGGAATTTTAGGTTTTACAAACCATGGAATAAACAACCATAATACTGCATCGCAAATGACTATTACATCTGGATTTTCTCTGGAAATTGTTTCATTTATTAATCGAATATAATTTCTAAAAAAAGGAAAAAAATATTTAGATTTTTTAATGTTAAGCCATTTTATATCTGAATTAAAATCATAAAACCGATTAGAAGTACAATCATTTACAGATAGTATGACAACTTTATAATTAAAACTGGAAACAAAATAATTGGTTTTCAAAGAAATAACCCTCGCAATTCCGCCAGAGTCAGTTATATCAGGTGCGATGTATAGAATCTTCATTTTTTTGATTTTAAAAAATCATCAAAATTCCTGATATAATCATCTTCATTATATACTGTTGATGCCAAAACTAAACAAACAGCGCCTGATGAAAAATTTTCTATTTCACGCCAAGTATTTTTTTTTATAAGCAGTCCTTTATCAGGCTTATTTAAAGTCACTGTTTTAATAGAATTACCATCTTTTAAAATAACATCAAAACTTCCTGAAATTGCTATCAAGACCTGCTCAAGATTTTTGTGCGAATGCCCGCCTCGTACTGACGAACTTGGAATATCATATAAATAATAAACTCTTTTAATATCAAATGGAATTACATCATTTTCAATAACAGCTATGTTACCTAAGCTGTTTTCAATCTTAGGAATTTCAATAATTTCTATTTCCATAATTCTTTATTCGATTCATCACTAAAACTTGCAATTTTCATCAAATCTAACCATTGTTTCCCAATACTTTCTAAGGAAAATTGCTGAATACTTGCTAATGCGTTTTTTTTGCAGTGACTGTATAATTGTTCATTACCAACAAATATATTCATTGCCTCTATTAATTTTTGAATATTTTGATTTTCAACTAATAGCCCGTTCTCTTTATCAACAATCATTTCTCTTGGACCCGTGGGACAGTCAAAAGCTATGACAGGCGTTTCACATGCCAGTGATTCTAAAATCACATTGGGCATTCCTTCATTTAAACTGCTTAATACTAAAAATTTAGCTTTTTTTAAATATTTGTATGGATTGTCTTCAAATCCCATCAAATGGATGTATTTTGAAACATTGTTATCTGCAGCCATTTTTTCTAACGGAATAATATCTCCTTTACCTAAAATAACAAGATGAATATGTCTTTCTGGCAGATTAGAATGTGCATAACTCCAAATCAATTTATCAAACTGCTTTAAATTATCGTGATACTGACCAATCGCAATAACGTAATCAAAAGTAATATCAATCTCTTCATTTGATCTTTCAAAGACTTCTTCTAAATTTATCGGATTAAAAATAGTAGTTACATTTGTCAAATTATACTTAGATTCAACTAATTCTTTAATTTTATCTACAATTGTTACCGTTGCATATATGTGATTAAAAATTAATCTTCCTATCCAAACTTTTTTTGGCATATAATACTCTAACAAAAAATTATGCACCGTCAAAATTGTCTTGGTGTTATAAACAAATCTGGCTATTAATAATTCCTGAAAAGATTTTGTCCGTGGCCGGAAATCTATTATAAAATCAAAATTATTCGTTTTTAAATACCTTCTAATAAAAAATAACCGCTTTAACTTATTGTTAAAATCATTACTTTTATTTTTCATTAAACCCATATTAACAAGTTTGCCTGCATAGGAATAAGTTACACCATCCAAAACAATTATGTTATGGACTTCAATTCCAGCTTTGTCAAAAAAAATTGATAAATTAGCCATCACTTTTTCCCCTCCGCCTTCGGTAAAACGATAACCAATTAATGCTATCTTATATTTTTTTTTTTGCAATATCATCTTCGAATTATTATTTTAGCTCAAATATAAACATATATAAATATAATGTCCCACAATCCGTTAGTTACTGTTGTCTGTTTATGCTACAATCAGCAACCATACGTTTCTGAAAGTTTGGACTCTGTAATAAACCAGTTATATTCACCAATACAGCTTATTATCGTAGACGATCATAGCACTGATAATTCAAAAGCCACGATAGATATCTGGCAGCAAAAACATCCTGACATTCAATTTCTCGCCAATGGAACTAATTTAGGAATTACCAAATCATTCAATAAAGCACTAAAACTTGCTAAAGGAGAATACATTATCGATTTAGCTGCTGATGATGTACTGCTTCCACATTGCGTGATGACACAAATCCGTGCGTTTCAAAATAGTCCTTATAAAAATCTAGGCGTCGTTTATGGCAATGCCGAATTAATTTTGGAAAACGGCTCGTTTGACTCCTATTATTTTGCAGTAAATACTCAGAAAAAAGTAGTCAAAAAAAGAATTACAGGTGACATTTACAAAAATGTGCTTTCTGATTTTCATAGTATGTGTTCCGTTTCTGCAATGATAAAAAAAAGTGTATTTGATCATCTTGAAGGTTATGATGAGTCTCTTGCTTATGAAGATCTGGATTTTTGGATTAGGGCTTCCCGAATTTATGAATTCGATTTTATCGATGAACCCATTATGCAAAAAAGAATTGTTTCAAATTCTTTAGCCACAAATTTTTATAAAAAAAATAATGATCAGACAAAAAGAATAGACCATTCAACATACTTTATATTAAAAAAAGCAATACAACTAAATCAAAGCAAACAAGAAGATTTGGCCATTCAAAAAAGAGTTCATAACGGTATTATGCATTGCATCAAAAATAGAAACTTTTGGCTGGTTTTAAAAAATGCAGAGTTAAGAATTATTTTGGCCTGGAGAAAAAATTTTAAGAATTATGATTTATAGCTTAACAAAAATTTATTTTTTGTAATAATATTAATTGATGCTGCATACAGATTAAATCTGATTCTTCTTTTTTATCATATAAACCTTTATTACAAAATCAAACAAAAATGGTACATTAAAAATAATCAACAACAAAATGTATTTTAACTTTAATGACATTATTGCATAACTAAAATTTAAAAAATAAAAAGAATTGATTAAATGTTGTTTTTTAAAATCAGATAAAAACAATGCTGTATTTTCTTTTTCAATTTCAGTTTCAAAATCATACAGATGAAATTTAGCAGATAATTGTAAGTACTTGCTGAGCAATGAAAATTGACTATTTAAAACAAAACTCTTTTCAAAATTGTTTTCTTTAAGCAAGCTGAAAATCCTAAATAGTGTATTTAAAGTGTAAAAGTTTTTAGCAGAAAAAGTTTTAGTTATTGCATTCGGATTATCCTGTCTGTAATAAAATATTCCATCGCTAAAAACAACTTTATTACTTTTTAAAAACAACTTTCTGGTAATAAACTCATCACTATCAAAAGCATCTTCAGGAAAAACTTCATCATCTAACAAACTTGTTTTAGTTAATGGAAAACCATGAATAGACCAATTTAGTGATGCTTCACAGGCTTTTCTTCCACTTAAAACAAGCTCTCTATTGCCATTTAAACCAATAATTTTTTTATTATTAGATGTGTTTTCAAAATAAAACTCCATATCAGGAAGTATACTATCTGCATTGGTTTCTTTCTGTTTTTCGACCATTTTTTCGAGAAGATCGATTGAAAAAACATCATCCTGTGAGGAATAAAAAACATAATCTCCTTTAATTTCAGACTTTATGAAGTTCCAAGAAACGGAGACCATTCCTCCTTTTCTTTTTACAAAAATTTTAAATCTATCATCTTTACTTGCAAATTCATCCAGAATAATTTTGCTCCCATCAGTCGAAGAGTCATCCACCAATAATACCTCAATATTTTTATACGTTTGATTTTGTATTGATGCTAAAGTATTCCGAAGGTACTTTTCACCATTATATACAGGTACAAAAACAGTTACTAATAAATCTTGAACCATAAAGCAGTATTGCTTATGTTTTTAAAATAATTCCTTTCTAAAATAAAATCCTAACACCAATAAATACGCTAAATTCTCAAGAGCTTGTGCTATTACAACTCCCTCTAAACCATAATATTGTATAAAAAACAAACTTGTAAAATACAGAAATATAAGAGCCATTATTTCTATGAAAATATAATGCTTGACATTTCTCCGCGCTATTAATAAGATTCCTAAAATCATGCCTGAGACCTTGAAAACATCTCCAACTAACTGCCAAAGAAACAATTCTGAAACAGGTAAAAATTCATTTGTAAACAGTGTTTTTATGATAAAAAATCTAAGAAAATAAATAAATATTGTGCCTGCAATAAATATAGGCAGTATAAATCTATAAAAACTCCAAATCACTTCTTTTGTTTGAATTACTCCATTCGCTTTTACGAGTTTTGGATAAAAATAAATACTCAATATTGTGCCTATAAACAATAAGTAAAAATTAGAAATTCTAGTTATTGCTTCCCAGAATCCTGAATCCTCTAATCCTACATTAACAATCAAAAAATTTCTAATCTGTAAATTAAATATGGGACTCAATATTGCTGATGGCAAAATCATTAAAGAAAATATCCCTAAATTCTTTAAAATTTTGAAATCATATTCACGGAAATTTAACCTTCTAAAAATTTGTATTTCGCTTGGTAAATAAAATGACGCTACAAAAAATAAAACAACTGGTACAATAATAATTGAGATAAACGCTCCAAATGTTTTAAAATAATATAACAATGGCAATGAAAGCAAAGCACCTATTATAGTACTAATAATATTGGCTAAAATTACTTTATTATATCTGCCCAATCCATTTATTATTGACACAAATAGTACAGAAATAACATTCCAAGGCAAGGCGATTGCTGCTGCTTTAAAAATGATTGAATATTGAAAATTATTTCCAAAGACTTTATGACAAAAATAATCTGAAAATGTAAAAACCAATGTACTTAGAAAAAATGCTGCTGTTAAAAAACTAATTAATGTTGTAGAAATTATTTTATCCAACTCTTTTTTATCATATTCATTTTCAGCAACATACTTAATAATCCCCGAAGAAAACCCTAGAGCAGAAACTCCTTCTAACGATGCTATAAAATTCCGCAGATTCCCAACCAGAGCCATTCCACCGGGGCCAACAAAAACAGCTAATAACTTTGAAGTAACTAAACCTGTCCCTAATTTTAATAATACATTCAAACTATTTAAAGAAGTAATTTTAAATAGATCTGTTTTTGTTATGTTCCTGATAAATTTCAATTTAAAATTGATTTAAAATCCTAATAACAAAACTCACCTCATCATCTGTTAAAACAGGACTCATGGGCAAACTCAATACTTCTTGATGAATCTTCTCAGTAACCGGAAAAGACAAATTATCCCAGCCAGACAATGCCTTTTGTTTATGTGGCGGAATTGGATAATGAATTACAGTTTGAATATTATTTTGGGTCAAATAGTCCTGCAATGCTTCTCTGTTTTTCGTTCGGATAACAAACAGATGAAACACATGATTTTCCGAAAAATCCCAAAACGGAAGCAGTATCTTTTCATTTTTAATTTCTGACAAATAGCGTTTAGCAATTGTTCTTCTGCGTTCATTATCTGTGTCTAGATTGAGTAATTTCAGATTTAAAAAAGAGGCCTGCAGTTCGTCTAGCCTAGAATTTAAACCGATATAATCATTATAATATTTTGTTTCAGAACCATAATTCCGCAAAGCACTAATGACTATCGCTAAATCCGAATCATTAGTAACAACTGCTCCGCCGTCACCAAGTGCGCCTAGATTTTTTCCCGGATAAAAACTATACGCTACGCTTGATTGCTTATTTTTGACTGCTGATTTTTGATTGCTGATTGCTCCCGCCGATTGTGCAGCATCTTCTACTACAATTAAATTATTTTGTTCTGCGATTTCGTTTATAACATCCATTTCGGCTAATTGCCCGTAAAGATGAACAGCTAAAATGACTTTGGTTTTTGGCGATATTTTTTCTAAAATTAAGTCTGGGTCAATATTGTAAGTTTCTAATTTTGGCTCGACCAAAACAGGCACTAAATCAGCCTGAAGAATAGCGAGTATGCTAGCGATATAAGTATTGGCAGGAACAATTACTTCGTCACCTTTCTGCAATTTCCCTAATTGGATATACCCTTTAAAAATCAGAACTAAAGCATCCAGACCATTTCCAACTCCAATGCAATATTTTGCGCCACAATAGCTTGCAAAATTGGCTTCAAACTCCTGAACTTCTTTTCCTAAAATATACCAGCCCGAGTCCAATACCGATTTCAGTTTTTCCTGAAAAGCGGTTTCATAGGGTTCGTTTATTTTTTTTAAGTCTAGGAATCTGATCATTTTAATACGTTTTCAAGTTTATAAAAATGAGCCGTTTCTACTTCATAAAAATCATGAACAACGGTATTCGCTCCAAAACTTTCTTTCCAATATGACAGTCCATTATTGAGTATTTTCCCTTGATTTTCATTAGATATTCCGAAATCAAAAAAACGTTTTTGAGCAAATATATTTTTGATTAAATGATTATACAAAAAGTCAAGACTTCCAAGATTTTCCTGCTTTTCAAATTTTGAAATATACTGACAGTGAGCAACATTTTCGGATTCAAAAATGGTTGTTCCTGCTACAATCTCATTATTAAAATACACATTGAACTGCCTTATATTTTTATCAAAATGCTTTTTTAATAATTGAATTTCGGCAAGAGTATGAACAGGTTCTGCCTGGTGACGGACTTCTAAGTTAGGAATCAAAACCTGATTCCAGAATGATTCAAAATTATTTTCCTCTTTTATGATTAAGCCGTTGTTTATCCCTTTTTGAATGCAGCGCTTTCTTATTTTTGAAAACTGATAGGGTTTGGACAAATCAATTACGGATAATGTATCTCTTCTGATTAATTGGGCTTCGGTCAGAAACAATGCATAGTTTGCTTCTTCGGCTGGTTTATTATGATATATTGACGGAAGTGTTTTGAGCTGCATTTTAGTAATTTTATTTTCGTTTAAGTAAAATAAAACCGCTTTAAAAACCTGAATGACTGAGGCTAACTTTAGCGTTTCCTTGTAAACCAAACCTCCGTAAGTCAGGCCCTGATGAGAGTAAACAATCGCTCCTGCTCTATTCGCTGGCAAAATCGCAATCAGTTTTTCTCCTTCAAAAATCAGTAAGGAAAAATCTTCGAATCGGTCTTTGTGATACTCCATAAAATCACGGTGAAACAAAAATGTGGCATTCTTAGCCTGGCTTACAAAAGTATTCCAGCCGTCATAATCACTTTCCTGATATTGCTTTACGGTATAATTTTTCACCCTTGAATATTAAAGACTGGAAAAGTACACAATTAGGGCAATATTCGAAATAGTAATGGAGAAAAAACCTAATACAATTTTTAATTGATAAAAACCGAATATCGATTTCAGACTAAATATCTGAATTTATTATTTATGTTCCAAAGGAGCCAGATGCCATTTATATTTTACAGCCACCAAGCGGATTGCAATAATGACACAGGAGGTAATCAGATATATTACATCACTTTCGACATTCATTTTTCGAAGGGCAAAAAAGACAATACCACCAAATATGCAAATCGTAGCATAGACTTCTCTGCGGAAAATCACCGGGATTTCGGTACATAAAATATCCCGTGTTACTCCGCCAAAACAGGCGGTCATAGTTCCCAATGCAATGCAGATTACGGGATGAAGATGATAATCAAGTCCTTTCTGTATCCCGATTAAGGTAAAAACTCCTAATCCGATGGTGTCAAATAAAGCTAGTGAGGTTCGTAGTTTGTCTAATTTTTTTCTAAAAATGATTGCCAGGATAAATCCCCAGACAATTACATAAACATACGTCGGATTCTGCATCCATCCTACTGGAGTTCTCCCGATCATGACATCACGCAGGGTTCCGCCCCCGACTGCAGTTACAAATGCGATGATAAAAACGCCAAACGGATCCAGTTTTTTGCTCATAGCTGCTAATGCACCAGACATTGCAAATGCCATTGTTCCGATAATGTCGAGTAAGTGAAACATATTGGAAGTGTGAATTTTAAGGTTTTAAAGACTGCTACATATTTTGCGTATAAAAATTGTAATCTTTCAAGATGGTTCTTATAAACTCAATCTGACTGTTCGTCTGCATTTTAATACCTGTAACCGACTGAATTTTTTGAGACAATTTTAAAACGGTTTCCATATCATTATTTTTTTCGGCGGTTAGAAAAGTTTCCTTTATAATCCGCATATCATTATCTGACAGTTTAATAACCAATGGATAGACAGGTACATACGTTTCACCAATTTCCTCTAGTATTGTACTGTCAATTGATATATTGTTTTTCAGCGTTATAATGGCTGTTCCTGCTGCCATATCACCCATACGCTGGGTTTTGTTACTAATGCATATTGATACTAATCCAATTAATCCGCCAAGCATGTTGTTTTCGATGATTCTAAAAAGCCAACGGATAAGATAATCTCCAAAACTGGCCTGATAGCCGTCAATTTTCACGACTTTTATCTTTACTATTTTTTTGCCAATGGTTTGTCCTTCAAAAATACTTTCCAGTGTCACAGAATATATCATTACTGGAAAAAAAAACAATATCAATATTGCAAAACCCGACCAGAAATCCATCCTGTCCATGATTCGTGAGATTCCCAGCAAATTAAAAAAGACGTATGCGACAACAATAATATAGGCCGCTTTAACAACAAAATCCAGCAGACTAGCCAGCATTCTCTCGCCAACAGAAGCTGCCTTAAAATTTATTACAACATTTTGTGTTGTGTTTATAGATAATTCTGACATAATTCCTATTTTAGCACTTGATGAGAGAAATTGCATTTATAAAAGCGAACAAAAACAAATGGCTTGAATTTGAGCAGGCTATTTTTGGTAAAGCTAAAAAAAATCCTGATGAAATGGCAAATTTATACATTCAATTAATGAATGATTTGTCGTATGCCCAGACTTATTACAGCAAAAGCAAAACAGTTGTTTATTTAAACTACCTGGCGTCCAGTATTTATCAAAAGATATACAAGACCAAACGCACTGAAAGCAATAGGCTGGTTTATTTTTTCAAAACCGAAGTCCCGCTGATTGTTTACGAATACCGCAGGTATCTGGTTTATGCTTTTGTACTTTTTTTTGTGACTGTTTTTATTGGAGCTGTTTCAGCCCGATATGATGCTGATTTTGTC
Source organism: Flavobacterium aestuarii (assembly GCF_040049115.1). Classification (NCBI taxonomy): domain Bacteria; kingdom Pseudomonadati; phylum Bacteroidota; class Flavobacteriia; order Flavobacteriales; family Flavobacteriaceae; genus Flavobacterium; species Flavobacterium aestuarii. Next base: position 53,423 of record NZ_JBDLZZ010000008.1, on the reverse strand, counting down.
CGGTTAATTCTTGGAGATGGCTATGTCAATGAAACCCTGGAAAATATCAAAGCTGGAAATCCGGTTGCTATTTATAAATCAGGGAGCAATTGGGGCAGTTTTATCGGCATCACCGTCAATAACCTGCGTGTTGGAATGATGTGCTACATTTTTGGAATTTTTGGCGGTATTGGCACTTTTTATATTTCACTGCAGAATGCCATAATGCTGGGTTCATTTCAATACTTTTTCTTTCAGCAGGGTGTTTTCTGGAAAAGTGTGCGAGGTATCTGGATTCATGGCTCCATGGAAATTTTTGGAATCGTAATTGAAACTGCAGCCGGTTACATTCTGGGAGCCTCTATCTTATTCCCTAAAACATATTCCAGAATGAACTCATTTAAAATTGGCTTCAAAAACAGTTTCAAAATACTGCTGAGTACTGTTCCTTTTACCATCGCAGCAGGATTTCTGGAAGGTTTTATAACCCGCTATTCTATCGATATGCCCAACTGGCTAAGCAGTTTTATTATTTTATTTACCCTATCCATTATTTCCTTTTACTATTTGATTTATCCATTTATAATTCACAAAAAAACCAATCAGCCTCATGTTTGAACTTTACAAAGAGCGCAATTTAAGCGACAATCTCTCCGACACAATTACTTTTTTCAAAACGTTTGGAAAACACTTTTTCAAAAACTTTTTTATCATTAACGGAATATTCTTAATGATACTGATGGTTTTGATCTATTTTATTTCCAAAATATATGTAGAAGTACTTTTTTCTGGTGCTAATAATCTTGCAAATAACCCAAATTACATTACTAATTTCATAAGTGAAAATATTTTTCTTGTACTGGGAGGCTTTATAACAGCTATTATACTGATAGCTATTTTATCAATGCTCAACATTACTTACCCAATTGTTTATTTGAAATTATTCGAAAGAGAGCATCACACCAATTTTTCTACACAGGAAATCATTAATGAATTGAAGAAAAATATTGGAAAAATGATTGCCTTTTTATTCGGAACCGCTTTTGTCATAGTGCCTCTAGCTTTCATCATGTTTGGGTTAATATTTCTGCTTTGTTTTATCCTCATCGGAATTCCATTGTTTTTTATTGCCATTATTGGTTTTTCTTCATGGATAATGCTGTCGTATCATGATTATATTCTGAATGACGTAGGTTTTTTTAAGGCATTATCAAATGGGTATTATCTGCTGAAACTAAAATTCTGGACCATTGTGGGCACTACTTTCTTGATGACAATGCTGGTTCAGATTATTCAGGGAATACTGACTGTTATTCCTTATCTGTTTATGATTGGTTCAATGTTGGTTTCGGCACAAAATGCAGGTTCACAAGCTGAAAATTTTTCTACTTTAGGAATTCTTATGACGGTTATAATGGTGCTTTCGGTAGTATTAAGCTACATATTTAATAATTTCATCGTAATCAATCAGGGACTTATTTATTATAGTCTGCATGAAGATAGTCAAAACTACACCACTAATAACCAGATTGATTTAATTGGTACCGACGTTGAATAAATTTTTCCTGCTTGTTATTTTTTTCTTTTGCTTCAATGCTGGAGCTCAGGATTCATTGGCTGTAGCCAAAAAAGAAAAAATTGTTTTCACCGAAAAAGATATTGTCATAGATACCGCTTCTATCACTGCAAAATCATTTCCTGAAAATTTCAAAAAAAAATATACCGATACCGATTTTGTATATGAATTTAAAACTCCGGAGAAAAATGCATGGGATCGCTTCAAGGAATGGCTTTCTAATTTTTTTAAAAAATTATTCAGCTTAAGCGACAATAAAACTTCCTCGCTTTTAGTAGAAATACTATTAAGGGTAATCGCTATTGCCGTTGTTATTGCTGTAATTTACATGATTGTAAAAGCCATAATGAACAATGAAGGCCAATGGGTTTTCGGCAAGAACTCAGACAAGAAAATTATCAATTATGATGAAATAGAGAAAAACCTGCATCTGGTTGATTTTGAAAAACTTATTCAAAAAAGTCTGCTGTCTAACGAAAAAAGATTGGTAATAAGGTACTATTATCTCTGGTTACTCAAAAAAATGTCAACCCAGCAAATCATCGTTTGGGATCTCGAAAAAACCAACTCGGATTATCTTTATGAAATAAAAGACCAAGCCCAGAAAGACGATTTTGCCTATTTGTCCTACTTATACAATTATATCTGGTATGGTGAATTCGATTTGGATGACATAACATTTGTGAAGGCAAAAAATGCTTTCGAGAAATCCATAAAATATTTGAAGGATGAATAGAACACTAAAAATATACATCTTCTTTTTAGTTCTACTTCTAGTAGCTATTGTTGTCATTGACATTAATCGTCCCAAACCTATTGATTGGACTCCTACCTATTCCATAAAAGACAAAATCCCTTATGGAATGTATGTTTTTGACAAAGAAATTGGTTCACTTTTGAAAAATCAAAAAATAGAAAGATTCAATAATACCCCTTATGAGTATTTCGACAGCGATCCTTATCTTGACACACTGATCTCTGGCAACAAGAAAAAAGGAACTTTTATCAACATTTCCAAAGTTTCAAATTTAGACGACCAGTCAATTAACACAATTTGTTCTTTTGTAAGACAAGGCAACAGCGCTTTTATCAGTTCGGAAACCATCCCAAATTCCTTATTGGATAGCCTGAATCTAGCAATGGACAGTGAATATAAATATTCTGATAGTATTTATAATTGGTTAGCCAATAAAAAATTAGGAGCTCAAAAATATAAAATCATCGAAGGTGTCAACAATAATTATTTTTCAAAAATCGACACGCTCAACACTACTGTTTTAGGCTATCAAAATGGAGACAGCGCCAGAGTAAATTTTATAAAAGTGAAATACAAAATAGGCACATTCTATTTACATACACAGCCTGTTGCGTTTACAAATTTTCATTTACTAAAAGCAAACCATCACGAATATGCCGAAAAAGTTTTGTCTTATATACCTAAAGGAGAAGTATTTTGGAGCATCAAAGATCAAAATGGCGAAGTAATTTCAGCTTCACCCATGCGCTATGTTTTAAGCCAGCCGGCACTCAGATGGGCTTGGTATATTTTCTTGATCGGAATGATTATTTTCATGATTTTCAATGCCAAACGAAAACAGAGAATTGTCCCAATTATCAAGCCATTGGCCAACACTACCGTCGATTTCACAAAAACCATCGGGAATCTGTATTATCAGGAAGGTGATCATGACAACATAATCGACAAGAAAATTATTTATTTTCTGGAAAAAGTCAGAAATGAATATTTGATTGATACGCACCAGCTCGATGAAGAATTCATAAAAAAACTGCATTCCAAATCAGGAAAAAAATTAGACGATATTAAAAATCTTGTGTCATTGATAAATTTGTATCGAAAAAACAGCTTTAGCAGTGTCGAAGCGGATTTGATTCAAATTAATAATGCAATAGAAAAAGTGACAGGACATAATTAAGTAAGTCGGAAGTTTAAAAGTCGTAAAGTCAAAAAGAACAAACAGTATACAGATAATATATTAAAAAATCGTAACTAAAAAACATGGAAAATACAACCACACCAGAAACCAACGAAAATGTAGATTTTCAATCCAGAATTAATTTAGAACCGCTTTTGTTAAGTATAAATGCTATAAAAAATGAATTGGCAACCGTAATTGTTGGTCAAAACAAAATGATTGACCAATTGCTTGTTGCTATTTTATCAAACGGACATGTTCTGCTTGAAGGCGTTCCAGGCGTTGCCAAAACTATTACAGCAAAATTACTGTCCAAAACATTGAATATTGGTTTTAGCCGAATTCAATTCACCCCAGATTTAATGCCTTCGGATATCTTGGGAACATCAGTTTTTGACCTGAAAAAATCGGAATTTGAATTCAAAAAAGGACCAATTTTTTCAAATTTAATCCTAATTGACGAAATCAATCGTGCTCCCGCGAAAACCCAAGCCGCACTTTTTGAAGTAATGGAAGAGCGCCAAATTACAATTGATGGTTCGACCTATATTCTGGATACACCATTTTTGGTAATTGCTACTCAAAACCCAATTGAACAGGAAGGAACTTATCGCCTGCCAGAAGCACAGCTGGATCGTTTTTTATTCAAAATAGCAATTGATTATCCAAAAATTGATGAAGAAATTGCCATCATCCAAAGAGAACATTCTTTGCAGAATCACGGAAAACTGGATAATATAAAAACCCTGCTTTCATCAGCCGAAATCAAGCAGTATCAAACATTAGTCAAACAGATTATCGTTGAGCAGAACCTGCTGGAATACATTGCCAAAATTGTGGTTAACACCCGTGAAAATGCATTTTTATATCTTGGAGCTTCACCTCGTGCTTCTATCGCCATTTTGAACGCTGCAAAAGGTTTTGCCGCCATTCGAGGACGTGATTTCGTAACTCCGGAAGACATCAAGGAAGCTGCAATTCCTGTCTTACAGCACCGTGTAATCGTAACTCCGGAACGCGAAATGGAAGGAATTACGAGTATTGAAATTATCAAACAGATTTTGGAAAGTGTGGAAATTCCGAGGTAGTTTTAAGTTTCAAATTCAGAAACATTAAAAATATGCTAATTCTACATTTCAACAAGAAACAATAGTTCTACAGTATGAAACTACTAAAAAGTTTATACATCAACAATTTCTTTTTCTATGCGCTTTTGGGCGTTGTAGGATTGTTTGTTTTTGCCTTTATATTTCCTGCGCTCTACAATGCGGTATGGTATATTCTGCTTATATTGATGACTTTTTTGATTTTGGATATCCTAATTTTATTTTTTACAAAAAATGGAATCGAAGGAACCAGAATAATGTCCGAAAAACTGTCTAATGGTGATGATAATGAAATAAAAATCAGCATTAAAAATTATTATACTTTTCCTGTTTCAGTAAAAATAATTGACGAGATTCCGTTTCAGTTTCAAGTCCGCAATTTTGATATTAGACAAAAAATCAGTGCCTCTTCACAAAACGAAATCCTGTATTATCTGCGCCCAACTGAACGCGGGGAATATCATTTCGGAAATTTAAATGTGTATGTTTCTTCACCATTGTCACTAATTTCCAGACGATTTAAATTTGATACAGACAGAATGGTTCCCACTTATCCGTCTTATATTCAATTGCGAAAATACAGTTTGATGGCTTTTTCCAACAATCTGTTTCAATACGGCATCAAGAAAATCCGACGAATTGGCCACACCATGGAATTTGAACAAATAAAGGAATATAATCAGGGAGATGATGTCAGAACACTAAATTGGAAGGCTACTGCAAAGAAAAATGCCTTGATGGTCAATCAGTTTCAGGACGAAAAATCGCAATCGGTGTATATGATAATCGATAAGGGCCGTGTAATGAAAATGCCTTTTAACGGAATGAGCTTATTGGATTATGCCATTAATGCAACACTGGTTTTATCGAATGTGATCTTAAAAAAACAGGACAAGGCCGGAATGCTGGCTTTTTCAAAAAAAGTGGAAAATCGTGTTTTTGCAGAACGACGTGATTCACAAATGCAAAAAATTCTGGAAACATTATACAATATCAAAACCGATTTTTTTGAAAGCGATTTCAGCCGATTGTACACTGACATCAAAAAAAATATTAATCAAAGAAGTCTGATCGTATTGTACACCAATTTCGAAACGATGGACGGTTTGCATAGGCAATTGCCCTATTTAAAAGGAATTGCCAAAAACCATTTGCTGGTCGTGGTTTTCTTCAACAATACCGAACTCAACGAACTCATTAACAAAAATGCCGAAAATATTCAGGAAGTTTATGATAAGGTAATTGCCGAAAAATTTTCTTTTGAAAAAAGACTAATCGTCAATGAGCTTAAAAAACACGGTATTTATTCCGTACTTACCCAACCGGAAAATCTTACTTTGGATACCATTAATAAATATTTGGAAATCAAATCAAGAGGAATATTGTAAAGAATTTAGATTGTAGATTTTAGATTACAAATAATGATTAGCATCTAATAAAACTACTTGCATAAAACAAAATTCTCAATACTAATTACACTAATTCTTACAAATTAATTAATGTTTCCACATATCTTCAAAAAATAATTTGCGCTAATTTGTGTAATCTGCGGTTAAATATACTTTTATAAAAGCATAACTATGATATGTTTTCAGTTACATTGATAACGGTTCAATTAATGATTTTAGAATTTAAAAAATGGTAGTACCTTAGCAGCTCATAACTAAGCATCTTTTCCATTGAAACAAATCATTTCCATCCAAAATCCTTTTATAAAATCCTTAGTATTATTACAGGAAAAAGCAAAAGCCCGAAAACAATCAGGCACTTTTTTGATAGAGGGAAAAAGAGAAATCGAAATCGCCATAAAAGGTGGTTACGAAATGGAAACCGTTTTATTTTTACCTGAAATTTGTCCTGAAAATGAAGCTCTGAAAATAGCTGGCAATTCAGAATTGATAGAAATTTCAAAAGACATTTATCAAAAACTGGCTTACAGAGACACTACAGAAGGTATTTTGGCTGTAGCCAAAGCCAAATCAATGCTTTTATCCGACCTGCAATTATCCAAAAACCCATTGATACTTGTTGCCGAAGCTCCTGAAAAGCCTGGAAATATTGGTGCATTACTACGTACTGCCGATGCTGCAAAACTTGACGCAGTGATCATAGCCAACCCAAAAAGCGATTTATACAATCCTAATGTTGTCCGGTCCAGCGTGGGCTGTTTGTTTACCAATCAGATCGCTACGGGAACTACTTCCGAAATTATTGCTTTTTTGAAAGAACGTAACATTAATTTCTATAGTGCAACCTTACAAAACTCCACATCCTATCATACCCAAGATTATACTTTGCCTACCGCTCTGGTAGTGGGTACAGAAGCCACAGGACTTACACAGGAATGGCGGGATGCGGCAACTCAAAATATCATTATCCCTATGCAGGGCGAAATTGACAGCATGAATGTTTCTGTTGCTGCAGCGATATTGATATTCGAAGCCAAAAGACAAAGAGGTTTCAGTTAGAAGACTGCAATGTTGAGCTGGCTGAACCCCGATTTCAGAAAGCAGTTACCAGATAAAAAAATAGATTTCAAATAAAATGATTAACATTCTTAATCTAAAATCTTTCAATTCCCTCTTGAAAACTGAATACTGAAATCCGAGGACTGAACTAACAAAAAACCTTGTATATTTCGCAAAAAAAGCTTATTTTTAGGAATTGAACCATGCCGTTATGATAGAAATCGATATAGAAAAAGAAAACAAAGCAATTGCTCAAGAGTATAAAGAGTTACTGCGCATCAGTTATCAAACCCTCACTGCTGAGGATAAAAAAGTGATCCGCAAAGCCTTTGATGTTGCAGTTGATGCTCATAAAGACCAGCGCCGAAAATCTGGCGAAGCCTATATTTTTCATCCTATAGCAGTTGCCAAAATTGTAGCCTCAGATATTGGTCTGGGAGCAACTTCTATTGCTGCAGCCTTAATGCACGACGTTGTCGAAGACACTCCGATTACCGTCAAAGACATTGATAAAATGTTTGGACCAAAAATTGCTCAATTAGTTGAAGGCTTAACCAAAATATCATTGGTACAAAAAGACCTTAATGTATCCATGCAGGCCGAGAATTTCCGAAGAATGCTTCTGACTCTAAATGATGACGTCAGGGTGATCCTCATAAAAATAGCTGACAGGCTTCATAACATGCTCACCATGGACTCAATGGAAGATTACAAACAGGTTAAACTGGCTTCCGAAACGTTATACATTTATGCACCATTGGCGCATCGATTAGGACTTTATAAAATAAAAAACAAACTCGAGGATTTAGGTTTGAAATATACTGAACCTGAGCGATACAACAATATCGTCAGCAAAATACGAGAAACCAAGGAAGAGCAGGATCTTTATATCAAAGACATATCCGAAGTACTTAAAAAAGCTTTAGACGAAGAAAACATTGATTACATTATCAAAGGAAGACCAAAATCTATTTATTCCATTAATAGAAAAATGCTGGCGCAAAATGTAAGTTTTGATGAAGTCTATGATAAATTTGCCCTGCGTATTGTTTACAAATCCAATCCGCACGACGAGAAATTCCTGGCCTGGAAGATCTACTCAATCGTAACAGATCATTACAGACCCAGCCCTAGCCGTCTGCGCGACTGGATATCTTCACCAAAATCAACTGGTTACGAAGCACTGCATATTACCGTAATGGGGCCAAAAGGGCGCTGGGTAGAAGTACAGGTGCGAAGTGAACGCATGGATGAAATCGCCGAAAAAGGTTACGCTGCTCATTACAAATACAAAAACGGAGCCACTGAAGAAAACGGCCTTGATGTCTGGTTAAATCTGCTGAAAGAGGCACTGGAAAACTCTGAAACAAGTGCTGTGGATTTTGTCGAGGATTTCAAAATGAACCTGTACTCCAAAGAGATTTATATTTTTACCCCAAAAGGAGAAATCAAATCCCTTCCAAAAGGTGCAACATCGCTGGATTTTGCATTCAGCATCCACTCCGAAATTGGAATAAAAACAAGAGGAACCAGAGTCAACGGAAAATTAGTGCCGCTGAATTACGAACTAAAAAGCGGTGATCAGGTGGAAATTATTACTTCACCTAATCAGAAACCAACTATTAACTGGCTGGATTTTGTAACCACTTCGAGAGCCAAAAACAAAATCAGAAACGTTCTTAATGAGAACACCAAAAAAATCGCCGAAGACGGAAAAGAACTGCTTACCCGTAAACTAAAACATTTAAAAGTAACGCTAAACGAACAGACAACTAACGAATTAGTTAACTTTTTTAAACTAAAAACAAGCTTGGATCTGTTTTACAGAGTTGGTGTAGGATCAATTGACAACCAGCAGTTAAAAGATTATGCCAGCCAGAAAAGCAATACATTAATCAACTTTTTCAAAAATAAAATCAAGCGCAATAACAATGCTCCCAACGAGGATATTCACAAGCAGGTTATCAGCAGCAATTATGATATGCTGGTTTTTGGAAAAACGCAGGACAAACTCGATTATAAATTATCCAACTGCTGCAATCCCATTCCGGGTGACGAAGTATTTGGTTTTGTTACCATAAACGAAGGCATCAAAATACACAAAAAAGACTGCCCGAACGCCATTGCTTTACAGTCCAATTATGCTTACCGAATCATGCAGGCCAAGTGGATTGACTCTACCCAGCAGGATTTCAAAGCGACCATCAACATTATGGGAATGGACAGCTTAGGACTTACAAACGAACTGACAAAAGTAATTTCAAACAATATGAACGTGAATATACAAAGTATTTCACTCAATGGAGAAGCGGGTATTTTCAAAGGGCAGATATCTGTAATCGTACCCAATATCACTATTTTGAAAAAACTAATGGACAACATCAAAAAAATTGACGGAATTGACAAAGTAACGCGAGTGTATAAAAATTAAGCATCACAAAATAAACTTTAACAATGAAAATTGTGATATTCAAAACTAGAAAACAGCAGCAGATAATTCCAAAAACCATTTGGGCGTGCCACCATTAGGAAAAGAGACCTGCTCACAATACCGCATACACGGTCTCTTTCCCTAATGCTGTCGGGCTATACGCTCCGCAGCGGCGGATTGCTTCTATCCCTCACGCGGTAACCCAGAACCCTAATCTATCATCGAGAAACACCTCAATAATAAAGTCTTAAACACCTATAAATAAAACTCAGAAAACAGAATTAAAACCCTATTTTTTTAAACTTTTAAAATAATAATTTATCTTTGCAGGATATGACACTCATTTCTACAGATAACAACAAAAATCAAGAGATTGTAAAAAATGTTTTTACAATGTATCTTGAAAACAAAGGACATCGCAAAACACCAGAACGTTATGCTATCCTTCAGGAAATATACGAAAGTGAAGAACATTTTGATATAGAAAACCTATACCTCAAAATGAAAAACAAAAACTACCGTGTCAGCAGGGCTACCCTTTACAACACTATCGAACTATTATTGGACTGCGCCTTAGTACGCAAGCATCAATTTGGGCAAAATCAGGCACATTACGAAAAATCTTATTTCGACAAACAGCACGATCATATCATCATGACTGATACTGGTGAGGTAATTGAATTTTGCGATCCAAGAATTCAGACAATCAAAAAAACAATCGAGGAAATTTTTGACATCGAAATCACCAATCATTCCTTATACTTATACGGAAACAAGAAACAAGTAAAAAAAGAAGAAAATACATTAGAAAATTAACTACAAATAAAACATAGAATGACTGTAGATTTATTATTAGGATTACAATGGGGAGATGAAGGAAAAGGAAAAATTGTTGACGTTCTTACATCAAATTATGACATAATTGCTCGTTTTCAAGGTGGACCAAATGCAGGACACACTTTAGAATTTGACGGAATTAAACACGTTCTAAGAACTATTCCATCTGGAATTTTTCATAAAACGGCCGTAAATATCATTGGAAACGGAGTAGTAATTGACCCGGTAGTATTTCAAAAAGAAATTGAAGGTCTTGAAAAGTTTAATATGGATATCAAATCCAAATTAATCATTTCCAGAAAAGCACATTTAATCTTACCAACACACCGTTTATTGGATGCTGCATCTGAAGCTTCAAAAGGTAAAGCAAAAATTGGTTCTACTCTAAAAGGAATCGGACCGACATATATGGACAAAACCGGAAGAAACGGTCTGCGTGTTGGTGATACCGAATTAGAAGATTTCGAAGACCGTTATAGAGCTTTGGCTGACAAACACGAAGAAATGATTAAATTCTACGATGTCAACATTCAGTACAATCTGGCAGAAATGGAAAAAGAATTCTTCGAATCTATCGAAGTTTTAAAAACATTAGATTTTATTGACAGTGAAGAATATTTAGCGCAAGCTCAAAAAGCTGGAAAATCAATCCTTTGCGAAGGTGCTCAAGGTTCATTGCTTGATGTTGATTTTGGAACATATCCATTTGTAACCTCATCAAATACAACTGCTGCCGGAGCCTGTACAGGTTTAGGAATTGCACCTAACAAAATCAAAGAAGTATATGGAATTTTCAAAGCTTACGTAACACGTGTAGGAAGCGGACCTTTCCCAACAGAACTTTTTGACGAAGACGGTGCTACAATGGCTAAAGTAGGAAACGAATTTGGTTCAGTTACAGGAAGACAAAGACGCTGCGGATGGTTGGATTTAGTAGCATTGAAATATGCTGTTCAAATCAACGGAGTAACACAGTTAATGATGATGAAAGGTGATGTTCTTTCTGGTTTTGAAACTTTGAAAGTTTGTACTGAATACAACTATAAAGGAAAAAACATTTCACATTTCCCTTACAATATCGAGCCGGAAAATGTAACTCCGGTATTCAAAGAATTCAAAGGATGGCACCAGGACTTAACAGGCATGACAACTTACGAAGAATTACCTGTTGAACTGAAAGAGTACATCGAATTCATAGAAAAAGAAGTAGAAGTTCCAATAAAAATTGTTTCTGTTGGACCAGACAGAAAACAAACGATCTTAAAATAATAAGCAAGCGTCCCGAATTATCGGGGCGTTTTTTTTAGCTTTAAAAACACGAAAACATGGACAATCCAAAATATAAAATACAAAAAACAGAATTACTATCAGACAATTGGTATATCCTCAATAAAGTTACTGTAGACTACCAAAAAAAAGATAATACCTGGGATACACAAGAAAGAGAAGTTTATGACAGAGGCAATGGTGCTGCTATTTTATTGTACAATCAACACAAAGGAACCGTTATACTAACTAAGCAGTTTAGGCTGCCGACTTATTTAAATGGAAACAAAAGCGGTTTAATGATTGAAGTCTGTGCTGGATTATTAGACGAAGATGATCCCGAAGCATGTATTATTCGTGAAACTGAGGAAGAGACTGGATATCGCCTGCATTCTGTCAAAAAAGTCTTTGAATCGTATATGTCGCCAGGTGCCGTAACCGAAATTTTGCATTTATTTATAGCTGAATACGACCCGAGCATGAAAGTAAATTCGGGCGGGGGGCTTGAACATGAACATGAAGAAATAGATGTTATCGAAATTCCTTTTTTTCAAGCCTATGTCATGATTGAGTCTGGCGAAATAAAAGATGCCAAAACCATTATGCTTCTGCAATATGCAAAAATCCATAATTTGGTTTCATAAAGCTGTATTTAACGTTTAGCAAAACACCTCATTGTCACCGCTAATCTTCCTTTGTATCGATAGGAAAAACAATGGATTTCAATTCTATTGAATCGAATTGGCAATAAAATACCATAAGATTAACGTAATAAAAGAAAGAGGAATTCCAAAACCAATCATCATACTGCATAATCGTGGTTTTAAGCCATAAGATGAAGCTATAATACTGGACGAAATCATCGGAGCCATCGCTGCCTCCATAAGTGATACTTGGATCATCTGTGAATGCTGATCAAGAATAACAACATATAACAAATAAATGATGGCAGGAGTCATTATCAATTTATAAAAAAGTCCTAAGCCCAAAAATTTAAAATGTTTGCTTCTTCTGTCAAAACTCAGCTGCAATCCCACCGAGAGCATTGCAAGCGGTGTCATTACACTACCTATATTTCGCAATCCAAACTGAATATAGTGATGAAAATCAAAATGAAACACATTCATGAAGCATGCCAAAAGGAAAGCAATGAAAGGTGGAAAAAAAACTATTTTTTTAGCAATTTCTACTCCATTAGCGCTTCCATTAGAAAACAAGGTGGCAGCAAAAACACCTAGAGTCGAAAGCACCACAAATGTTCCTGGCTGGTCAACCAGAATTGCCATTTTCAAACCCTCGTCTCCATACAGTGCCTGAATTATGGGAAAACCCAAAAACGAAGTATTGCTGAACCCTGCAGTCATAATCAGGCAGCCAATAAGCTTTCGGGACCATCCATACTTCTGGCCGGCCAAACTGAAAAAAATCCAGGCAGCCGAAAAACTAATCCATGAAACTGCAATAGGATATAATAATTTTGTGTCCAGCTCAATTTTTGGAATATAAAACAAAGCTAATGAAGGAAGACAGAAGTAAATAACAATATAATTTAAACGCTTGTGTATGTCAGCTGGCAAAAAATTTACTTTTTGCAAAAAAAGACCTAGCGATAAGCAGACGAAGATTAAAATAATATTAAACATAATGCAAAGTTGACTGCAAAAATACCATTAATAATCTATTTAATAAATTTCAATTATTTAAAACAAAAAATACCGAAGAAATGAATTTAATTTTTATATTTGCAATAAATTTTATTACAGTATGATTTCGGGTAAGTTTGCCATAACAATTCACATTCTCACTTTACTCTCTAAATTTCCAGATGAATATTTATCATCAGATTTTATAGCTGGAAGTATGAATCTGCATCCCGTTTTGGTTAGAAAAGAAATTGCAAACCTGAAAAAAAACAATATTGTAGAAAGCAAAGAAGGCAAAAACGGAGGTACGCGCTTATTGAAATCAACATCAAAAATCACTTTGGATGATATTTTCAAAATGACTTTTGATACCGTAACATTAGGTTTTTCAAAAAATGAGCCAAATCCAGATTGCCCTATTGGCAGACAAATCAATAAAAATTTAGAGAATTTATATGAAGATATCAACCAGACCATCGGCTCACAGCTGAGCAAAATCACACTGGAAGATTTTTCCAATAAATTTTAGTTCTATTTTTTTGACTAAAACTGTAACATTTTTTATTACTTTTAAATATATAACTATGAAAATCGCTATTATTGGAGCTACGGGATTTGTAGGATCCGCAATTTTAAATGAATTAGCTGGCAGAAACCATGAACTTACTGCTATTGCAAGAACCCCAAAAAATACGTCTGATGCTAAATGGGTGGCTGCCGATATCTTTAATATAGATTCTTTGGCAGAAATATTAAAAGGAAACGATATTGTCATTAATGCCTACAATCCAGGATGGGCTAACCCAAACATCTACAATGATGCTATGGCTGGAGCAAAAGCGATTCAGGAAGCAGTGAAAAAATCAGGTGTGAAACGTTTCATTACCATTGGCGGCGCCGGAAGTTTATATATAGCACCTGGTCTCCAACTGATTGACACACCCGAATTTCCAAAAGAAATATTTGACGGAGCAAACGCTGCTAGACATTATCTTGAAATAATTAAAGAAGAAAAAGAATTAGACTGGGCTTTTTTCAGTCCTGCCATCGAAATGCATCAGGGTACAAAAACCGGCAGAACTGGCAAATACCGTTTAGGGCTAGAAAATCCAGTATTTAACGAAGAACAGCGAAGCATACTTTCAGTCGAAGATTTGGCAGTGGTTATTGCCGACGAAGCTGAAAACCCAAAACACCATCAGGTTCGTTTTACTGCAGCTTATTAATTTACAAGACTCATTAATTCACAAAAAACAGTTTCAAAAGCATTTTTACACTTTTGAAACTGTTTTTGTTTTGATTACTTTTACTTCTCTCAATAAAAACAAAAAACTTTGTCAGTCCATAAATCCAATTCAAGTGCTTTGAACTTAAAATCTGGTGTTTCCCATCAGGAAACAATCAGCTTGAATACTATACGCCAAATCAAGGAAACCAGAAAAAAACAGCCAACAGCCCAAGAATTGATTGAAGGAATTTTGACAGGAAATATAACGGCTCTCAGCCGTGCTATAACATTAATTGAAAGCACTCACCCTACTCATATTGAAAAAGCAACAACAGTAATCAACGGCTGTCTGCCAAATGCTAATAAATCAATCCGAATCGGAATCACAGGAGTTCCAGGCGTTGGCAAAAGCACCTTTATTGAAGCTTTCGGAAAACACTTAACCAGCCAAGGCAAGAAAGTTGCCGTTCTGGCTGTGGATCCCAGCAGTACCATTTCCCACGGGAGTATCCTTGGAGACAAAACCCGAATGGAAGAATTAGTAAAGGATGAAAATGCTTTTATCCGTCCATCGGCATCGGGCGAAACACTGGGCGGTGTAGCCAGAAAAACCAGAGAAACAATAACCCTATGTGAAGCCTGTGGATTTGATATTATTTTAATAGAAACCGTAGGTGTGGGACAAAGCGAAACCGCAGTTCACAGCATGGTCGATTTCTTTTTACTGCTGAAAATAGCTGGTGCAGGAGACGAATTGCAAGGAATTAAAAGAGGTATAATGGAAATGGCCGATGCGGTAGTAATCAACAAAGCAGATGGCGATAACATCAAGAAAACACAACTGACAAAAGTGGAATTTAACAGAGCGCTGCATTTATTTCCACCCAAAAAATCAGGGTGGATTCCAACCGTATCAACCTGCAGTGCATTAACTAAAGAAGGAATCGAAGGAGTTTGGCAGACCATTTCGGATTATACAGAATTGGTACATTCAAATCATTATTTCGCTGAAAAGCGCAAAGAACAAAACCTTTTCTGGATGATAGAAACGATAGATGAGCAGTTAAAAACTCATTTTTATACACAGCCAGATACTATTGAACTGCTAGAATCGACTAAAACTGCTGTCCAAAATAATGAAGTCTCCCCTTTTGCGGCAGCACAAATTTTATTAGACAATTATTTTAAAAAATAAAACTGCAAAAGTTATTTATCAGCTTTTGCAGTTTATATTTTTATCAAAATACCCTTAGACTATTCTTCGTAACGGGCTATTTCTCTGTCGTAAAATTCATTGGCTAGAACAATAAGTCCTTCCATTTCGGCATTCAGTTCTGCTTCATCAAGATCCTCTGCTTCTTCCATAAATTCTACCTCATCGTCTTTTAGATTAATGATAAATCTTGGATAATCCATGTGGATGATAAAAATATCGTCTGGAAAATCAGTATTGTCTCCTAATAAGAATTTTGGTAATTCCATGTGTTTTATTTTTTTATTGTAAGAGTGTAAAAATACGTTTTTTATTGAAACTCTTTTTTTTAAAATGTTTAAAAAAAAACAAAGCTGTTGCGTGACCCTGATATAAGCCTGCCCTTGGACACAATTACACTATATGCTCTTTTTTTTTTTTAGATGTGTCCCAAACGATGGTTCATTCTTGTAGCTCTGGAAAAGAAAAGACAGTTTTTTGCTGTTGTCGTTTTGTTTACTATTTTTTTTCTAAACAGGTATTTAACACCTCTATTATTGGTGTTTAACACCTCTATTGCTGGTGTTTAATACCTCTTTTATTGGTGTTTTAAACCTCTATTGCTGGTGTTTTAAACCTCTATTGTTGGTGTTTAATACCTCTATTACTGGTGTTTTAAATCTCTATTGTTGGTGTTTAATACCTCTATTACTGGTGTTTTAAACCTCTATTGTTGGTGTTTAATATCTCTATTACTGGTGTTTTAAACCTCTATTGTTGGTGTTTAATACCTCTACTATTGGTGTTTAACACCTCTGTTATTGGCTGTTTATACCTCTATTACAGGTGATTTCCAGCTCTTTTTGAGCATATAGCAGTAAAAAAAAGAGGCACATTGGCTGTGGCAGTCAAAAAAAAACCGTCTCTTCTGCATTGAAAAGAGACGATCATTTACCAGTGTCATGAAATTGTTTTAAATCCGTCAGCTGTGTTCTATTTTTCAGCTGTGTCCAACAGCGGGATAAAAGCAGCATTCTTTGTATCCAGATTTGGACACAAAGATACTCTACATTCGGGAACGGGTTTATTTTGAAAATTAATTATATACTTCTAAACCTGGTCATCAGCATGTTCGATCACGCGTTTTTTTTGTCAGATAAGCAAATCTTAGATACAAAAACACTGCCGCCGCACTCAAGCCTGCCAAAAGACCAATCCAGACTCCAACGGCTTTCAAGCCTGTAAATTTCCCCAAATAAAAAGATATTGGAAAACCTACTATCCAATAGGCAACAAATGTAATGTACATAGGAATTTTTACGTCTTGCAAACCCCGCAGCGCACCGAGAACCACCACTTGAATTCCGTCTGAAATTTGAAAAACAGCAGCTATCAGCAGCAGGTTTGATGTAATCATAATAATCTCCTTATTATCCATAACCTGCGCTGGATCGTGCATATTAAGAAATAAATGGGGCAGGAAATTATGGAAAACTACAAATATCAATGCAAAAAATGCTTCGGTAATTATTGCTAATAAAAAGATAGACCGCGCTACTATAATCAAGTTTTTATAATCGCCAGCTCCTCTCGAATGCCCTACTCGAATCATAGCTGTAACACTCAAGCCCATAGCCACCATAAAGGTTGATGAGGCCAGTATAAGCGCTATTTGATTGGCCGCCTGACTGTTTTTTCCTAATGATCCTGAGAGCCAGATTGCTGCAGTAAACAGAGTCACTTCAAACAGCATTTGCAGCGATGAAGGAACACCAATACTGACTATTTTTTTTAATATTGATTTTTTGATTTCTTTAAAAGTGAAATTTTTAAAGAACTTTTTCATGACCGCATTGTGCTTCATCAAGTAATGCATGAAAACGACCATCATGATTCTAGATATCACAGTTCCTAAAGCAGCTCCTGTTACTCCTAATTTTGGAAAAATCCAAAAACCGTAAATCAGTACATAATTAAAAAAAACATGAACCACATTTGTCAAAATAATCGAATACATAGAATATTTAGTCAAAGACAATCCATCGGCAAATTGCTTATACCCCTGATACATTACAACGGGAATTAACGAAAAAGCAACCCAGTCAATATAAGGCGCTGCCAACAGCACTACTGCCTCTGGCTGATCCATAAAATACATTAATTGTTTTGACAGTACTGTTATAATAAATAACGAAACACCTAAAATAGTACAGAGCAGCAAGCCATGATGAAAGGTCGTACGGATTTTTTTATCATTTTTTTCAGCATCAGCCTCAGCAACCAAGGGCGTGATTGCGGTCGAAAATCCTATTCCTATAGCCATAGCCAGAAAAATAAAACTATTACCCAGTGAAACGGCCGCCAGCTCGGTCGAACCCAGGTTTCCTACCATATAATTATCTACAATACCTATCAGCGTGTGACCCAGCATTCCAAGGATTACTGGATAAGCCAGCTTAATATTATAGGCAAATTCATTGGTGTATTGTTTAATCTTCATCATAATTTTATTGAGCCGGCAAAGGTAATTAGAACTAAGTAATTCCATCCATAATTATTTCAAATTATCACAAAAACATACTCGATTAGGAACTCCAAATTATATAAAAATTCAAAATAATTCTATAAACACCCCATCAGACAAGGGTTATACATTTGTAAAATACTCACCACAGTGAGTTCATCACTATATTTTTTACAAACTAAAAATTAAAATTATGAAGGTTACAGAAAAAATTAAAATAGGTCTGGTAATGGCAATCTCAATTCTATTTGCCAATAAATCCAATGCACAAGAAACAACAAGCTCACAAAACTATGATCAGGGATTTCGTCTAGGAATAGGTGTTACAGGCGGATATGCAGTTCACGATCCTTATAAATTAGCCTTAGGTGCCGACGCCCGCTTGCAATATGACTTATCCAAAAGATATTCTTTAACTTTGACCACTGGGTATAGCCGTTTATTTGTAAGCGAAGCCGATGGTGATGACCTTGGATTTGTACCCGCAAAAGTTGGTTTTAAAGCGTTCGTCTGGAACGATCAGTTTTACATCATGGGAGAAGGCGGAGCCGCATTTGTAACTGACCCACATTATCACAATACCTCATTGTTATTGGCACCAAGCATTGGTTATGCCACAAAATACATAGACATTTCGTTGCGTTATGAACACTATAACAATTTGCCAAGATGGAATAATGACGGAAGCTTAGGCAAAGGCGCTGGCCAAGTAGGTGTCCGTGTTGCCTATGGTTTTGATTTGTAGAAACATTCAATTTCTAAAAAATGTGCTGGATTTCAGCACATTTTTTTTGCTTAAAAATTAAATTCCATTTTATATACTGTATTTTTGAGGAGCCTAATCCAGCTGTCCGTTGTAATCTTTTTCAATAACTGCTTTTTTTCTAAGCACTTGCAGGAGCTTCCGCTGGTCGCTCTGCAAGTACAAGAAAAAACAGCCGTTATTTTCAAAAGGATTTCCACTTCCATCTGGGCTAGAGCATTCATTTTCAAAACAATATTTAATGGAAAAATTTACATTAGAACTTCTTTTTCACATCATCGGAATCGGTTCTGCTTCCGGACTTATTTACAAAGACAACAGTCTATTTATCATAGGCGACAACAGCGGATTCCTATACGAATATGCAATTCCTGCTCAAACACTGCAGCAGCATGAAATCATAGAAAATGCCACCGCAAATATTATAAAAAGCGAAAAACCTGATTTTGAAGCTATCACTCATTTTGGAGATAACCTTTACGTTTTTGGTTCGGGTTCTACCCAAAAAAGAAACAGAATGGTTCAAATCGATACACTAAAAAAAGAAATAGTAATCAATGACCTCACCGATCTGTATTCCGTAATGCAGAGTTTTGCCGAAATAAAACCCGAAGATTTTAATATTGAAGGAGCAATTTATACTGGTGAAGAATGGTACTTATTCAACCGGGGTAATGGTGAATCCAACAAAAACGTCATGTTTACTATTCAAGGCAAAAACTTAATCAATGAATTCAATATCCTTTCCAACAGTTATAAACTACCCAAAATAAAAGGAGTCCGAAGCAGTTTTACCGATGCCGTGGCATTAGACGGTAAAATTTATTTTCTGGCAACTGCCGAAAACACTAAATCTACTTATGATGATGGAGAAATCCTGGGAAGCTTCATTGGCTGCATCGATACCAAAACCATGAAAATCGATTTTACCCAAAAAATCAGTGACACTCATAAATTTGAAGGAATAACCGTTTATCAAAACACCGCTGATAAAATTGAATTTTTGCTTTGCGAAGACAATGACACCGAAGTTCTTGAAGCAGATATTTTCAAATTATCTATTCCAAAACGTAAATAAAAAATTATTTTAAAAAATATTTTAACCTCATCCCAACCTTTTTCTCTTTTTCACCCTCTTTAGTAGAAAGATAACGATTGTGATAAACGAAAACTTAATTTCTGACTGCAAAAAAATGCACCGTGATGCTCAGCGCCGCGTGTATGAGCTTATGGCTCCAAAACTGTACCGCACCTGCAAGCGTTACCTAAAGAAAGAAGAAGAAATAGAAGAAGCCTTGGCCGATGCTTTCTATACTATTTTCACAAAACTCGATCAGCTCAAAGAGTTTGGCGCTTTTGAAGCCTGGTCCCGAAAAATTACGGTAAATCATTGTTTGGCAGCCATCAAGAAAAGAACCAATTTCAACTTGTATCTCGATGATGTCAAAACCATTTCACAGCCATTTACAGATGAAGTAACTGAGCTTGAGGAAGAAGATTTACTCAATTTGCTAAATCATATTCCTGACGGCTGTAAGACGATTTTTAATCTTTTTGTTATCGAAGGTTTCAGTCACAAAGAAATTGCAGCAATGCTTAACATTTCCGAAGGCACTTCGAAATCACAATTGAATGCTTCGAAAACTAAGCTCAAAGAGTTAGTAAACAATCTGTATTACCAAAAAGCGAAATAGTCATGGACAATCAAGATAAAATATTCAACAAAATAAAAAATGCTTCGCAAAAAGCAGAAGAGAAAGACTTTCCTGCCTTCGAAAAAGTATGGACGCGTGTAGAAGAAAAACTCGATAAAAAAGAAGATAAAAAAACAATTATTCTATGGAAAAAGCTGGCAATTGTTGCTTCACTCCTGTTGTTTTTTTCATTGGGTTATCAGTTTTTCAAAACAGATTCAGAAATAATCACCCCAAAAAAAACGATGGAAAACAACGTGGTTATTGAAGAAAAAAAAGATACCAATACTGCTTCAAAACCTTCAGGAAATATCAAACCAGATGCGGTTAGTATTCTAAAAGAACAAATTGAAAATCCTGTTGCCGTTACTGAAGAAACAACTATTCAAACATCTATTGCTAAATCAGATGCAATTACAACTGCTCAAGAAGACAATAACGTTTTAAATGAAGTAGTAACTGGTTACGGAACTCAAAAAAAATCATCTTTAACTAGTTCTGAATCTACTGTTATTAAAGACGACGATTTAAAACAAAAAGACCTCAATAGTAATCAAGCCCTTCAAGGAAGAGTTGCTGGAGTTCAAATCTCAAACAATCCAGGATACCTAAGTTCTGAACATTATTATTCAACTGATAAAACCCAATTCATTCCAAAAAACGAAGCAATCGTTATGGAAGACAAGAATGCTAAAATCACATCTACTTACGATGCAACAAATAGAACAATTACTGGAATAGTTACTGACGAAAACAACACACCATTACCTGGAGTTAATGTCATGATAAAAGGGACAAAACAAGTAGTTGCAACTGACTTTGACGGAAAATTCAATATCAAAGCAGAAAAAGGAGATGAACTTGTTTTTCTATTTATAGGTTTTGACAATAAATATGCAACCGTCGAAAAATCAGATATACTGAATATTAAAATGCGATCTTCGAGCCAAACATTAAACGAAATTGTAGTAGTGGGCTACGGAACATCAAAAAAGAAAACAGCAGTACCTTTAGCAAAACAAAAAAACAAAGAGAAATCTAATCCAAATTCTAAAAGGAATTCAACTGAAAATAATATAGGCTTTATAGATGAAATTATTCAAGCGGGTGAAAAAGAATTTGGTATTAACAACCAGCCACTGCTATATTTAAATGGTTATGAAATTTCGAAGAAAAAATTAAACACTATTGATTTTAATGAATTTGAAACAATTGGAGTTATCAAAACCAATGATGCATTAAAGGCATTTGGCCATAAAGGTAAAAACGGAGCCATTATGATAACTTCCAAAAATCCTACGGATAATGAGCGGAAAAAAATTGAGAAACTGGAAGATAAATTAGATGAAAAAAATGCTGATTATGATGACTTAGATTTTAAAGAAGATTTAGAAGATTACACATCATTTATAGAAAATCAATTCGAAAGTCCAAAAGCAGCACCATTATCTACCTTCTCGATTGATGTTGACAATGCTTCTTATACCAATGTAAGACGCTTTATAAACAATGGAGAAACGGTTCCAAAAGACGCTGTAAGAGTCGAAGAAATGATGAATTTCTTTAAATATAAATATCCGCAGCCACAAGAGCAGCATCCATTTTCGATTAATACCGAATACAGTGAATGTCCTTGGAATCCAAAGCACCAATTATTAAAAATTGGTTTGCAGGGAAAAAATATCCCAACGGATAATTTACCTGCTTCCAATTTTGTTTTCCTTATCGACGTTTCAGGTTCTATGAGTGATGCCAATAAATTACCATTACTTAAACAGTCAATGAAAATTCTGGTAAACGAACTCCGAAAAAAAGACAAAGTAGCGATTGTAGTGTATGCGGGAGCTGCAGGAATGGTTTTGCCTCCAACATCGGGCGATGAAAAGAAAACTATAATCGATGCTTTAGAAAACCTCAATGCTGGCGGAAGCACGGCAGGTGGTGCCGGAATAGAATTGGCTTATAAATTGGCCGAAGAAAACTTCATCAAAGGAGGAAACAATAGAGTAATTCTGGCTACAGATGGCGATTTTAATGTAGGTGCTTCATCTAATACTGATATGCAGACATTAATTGAACAAAAAAGGAAATCGGGCGTATTCCTGACTTGTCTGGGTTACGGAATGGGAAATTACAAAGACAGTAAAATGGAAACGTTATCCGATAAAGGGAATGGAAATTATGCCTATATCGACAATATTCAGGAAGCCAATCGTTTCTTGGGAAAAGAATTCAAAGGTTCTATGTTTGCTATCGCCAAAGATGTAAAAATTCAAATCGAATTCAATCCAAAACAGGTACAGGCCTATCGATTGATTGGCTACGAAAACAGAAAACTACGCCCAGAAGATTTTACCAACGATGCTATTGATGCCGGAGAATTGGGAAGCGGACATACCGTTACTGCTTTGTATGAAGTGATTCCAACAGGCATAAAAAGTGAGTTCCTAAACAATCAGCCCGATTTGAAATATACCAAAAACAGTTCAAATGAAAATGACTATTCGGATGAACTGGCGACGATAAAATTCCGCTATAAAAAACCAGATGGAGACAAAAGTATTGAAATGGTTAAAGTGATTGAAAACAAATCAATTCCGTTGAAAAACTCATCGGACGATTTCAAATTCAGTACTGCTGTAGCTTGGTTTGGATTGAAATTAAGAGATTCCAATCTGGTTCCGAATAAAGCTACGGAAGATATTAAAAAATTAGCCCAAGAAGGATTATCCAATGATGAAGACGGTTATAAAGCTGAGTTTATCCGATTGGTGGAAACTGTGAAATAGTTTTTAGACCTAACAGGTTTCAAAAACCTGTTAGGTCTTTTTTATATTTAATTTTTTGAATTAAAAACTAACTTCTACTAAAAAGAAGTGTTTGAATAATTATATCTATTCAACATAATAAAAATAGTTTCAATTGCCTCCAGCTTTAGCTGGAGTAAAACAAATCAATATAATATTGGCTTTAGCCGAATTGCATATTTTTTTGGCTAAAGCCATATAAAACATTCTATTTAACTCCAGCTAAAGCTGGAGACAATTCATTTTTGAAAACAGAATACAAAAAAGGCACAGATAATTTAGATTATATTTCGTTTAGTAAGAAAATAGTTTTTTAAATATAATTAAAACTTCTACCCAAACAAATACCTTAACTTTGTTATTAAACAAAGAGAAAACAAAATGAACGACTTAAAAAATAAAAATGCACTGATTACTGGTGCTGGAAAAGGAATTGGAAAAGCAATTGCATTGGCTTTGGCCAAAGAAGGAGTTAATGTAATTTTATTGGCTAGAACACAAGAGGAAATTGACAATGTAGCTGCAAAAGCACGTTCTTTGAGAGTGAAAGCATTAGCTGTAACTGCTGATGTTGCCGATATCAACTCGGTAAATACTGCCGTGGAGAAAGCTTTATCTGAATTCGGATCGATTGATATCTTAATCAACAATGCAGGAATTGCTGCTTTTGGTAATTTTCTGGAATTGGAACCAGAAGCTTGGGAGCGTATCATTCAGGTAAACTTAATGGGAACTTATTATGTAACCCGCGCCGTTCTTCCAAATATGATTGAAAGACAAACCGGTGACATTATCAATATTTCCTCAACAGCCGGATTAAACGGAAATGCGCTGACCAGTGCTTACAGTGCTTCAAAATTTGCTGTTTTAGGTTTGACTGATTCTTTGATGCAGGAAGTACGCAAACACAATATTCGTGTTACGGCTTTAACACCAAGCACCGTTGCCACCGACTTGGCAAAAGAATTGAAACTTACAGACGGTAATCCCGACAAAGTAATGCAGTCAGAAGATGTTGCAGAATTAATTATTGCCCAGCTAAAACTCAACCGACGCGTATTTATCAAAAATAGCAGTATTTGGTCAACTAATCCTTAAAAGAACTTAATATCAATGCTAGACCTAACAGGTTTTTTAAAACCTGTTAGGTCTTAATCAACTATCGTATAAATACAAAAATTGCACTAATTTATACCAAACAATTCGTGTAAATTAGTGCAATTCGTGTTTATTGATATTTCTTAATTTTTTAAACCTCAACATTCAAACCCGAGACCGTAGGTCGAACTGACGAAGTAAACTCCATGCGGACACTTCCATCTTCATCGATTTTTGTCAGATTTATTTCGTGCAGTGTATTTACCAATTCTGGATTCCACGGTGTTTTTACTTTTACGTAATTCTCTGTAAAACCATGAATATATCCTTCTTTATTTTCACTTTCAAAAAGTACTGTTCTTTTTGTTCCCAGCTGGCTTTCATAAAAAGCACGTCGTTTTTTGACCGATAAACCACGTAACATTTTACTGCGTTTTGCACGAACGTTATTTGGAATAACATTTTCCATTGCCGCGGCTTCAGTATTATCTCTCTCCGAATAGGTAAAAACATGCAGATACGAAATATCCATTTCGTTCAGGAAATGATAAGTTTCAAGGAAATGTTCATCGGTTTCGCCTGGAAAACCAACAATCACATCCACTCCTATACAAGCGTGCGGCATAACCTCGCGAATCTTATTGACCCTTTCGGTATAAACTTCACGCAGATAACGGCGCTTCATCAATTTCAGAATATCATTGCTTCCTGATTGCAGCGGAATATGAAAATGCGGTACAAAAGTTCTGCTTTTCGAAACAAATTCTATTGTTTCGTTCTTTAGTAAATTAGGTTCTATCGATGAAATTCGCAAACGTTCAATTCCTTCCACTTTATCCAAAGCCTGAACCAGTTCCAAAAATGTATGTTCGTGTTTTTTATTGCCAAATTCTCCTTTTCCGTAATCGCCGATATTGACACCGGTCAGGACAATTTCCTTGATATTCTGCTTCGAAATTTCGTAGGCATTTTTCAAGACATTTTCCAGTTCATCACTTCGGGAAATCCCTCTTGCTAATGGAATTGTACAGTATGTACATTTATAATCGCAGCCATCCTGCACTTTAAGGAAAGCACGGGTTCTATCTCCTATCGAATAACTGCCAACATAAAAATCGGCTTCGGCTATTTCACAGGAATGTACTTCGCCAAAATCATTTTTCGATAAATCATTGATATAATCTGCTAATTTGAATTTTTCTGTAGCTCCAAGAACTAGATCTACTCCATCAACATCGGCTAATTCTTCGGGCTTTAGCTGTGCATAGCATCCAACTGCAGCGACAAAGGCCTTGTCATTCAGCTTCATCGCCTTACGCACTACTTGTTTGAACTGCTTATCGGCATTCTCTGTAACCGAACAGGTGTTGATTACATACATATCGGCTACTTCCTCAAAATCTACGCGATCAAAACCTTCATCTTCTAAATTTCGGGCGATTGTAGATGTCTCCGAAAAATTCAATTTACACCCAAGCGTGTAAAAAGCCACTTTTTTTCTATTCTCCATAAATTACCTTAAATTAATGAAATCGTTGTCAAAAATTTAAGTGCGCAAATTTACAAACAAAAATCTACACTATAAAGCTGTTGATTATTTATATTCATTTACTTTTAAAGAGTTCTGGCAGTAAAAAAGCAATAAATCTTATACTATTACGTTCATAAATCCAAAATCAGAAGTCAATTTTGATTTGAGTTCTTTTCAGTATTTTTCTTGAAAACATTACGCGAAAAATTTTCTGAAAAGAACTGTATCACATTCAATTAAGTCTTGCAAACAAAAGGTTCATACAGTTTAAAATTATTATTTTTCATCCTAAGGTTTTGTTCGTATTCATTTAAATATTAATTTCACGATTCCAAAAACAGTTATGGCACATGCTTTAAAATATACCAGATAAAGCTACATGTAACCTATATACAGCAATTCAAAAAAAATCTAATTATTTTTTAAAAATAATTCAGAGAAAAGTAATATTGTAAGACTTTGTCTGTTTATGATAATGATTATTACAATTACATTTCATGCTGTAGGCATTGGCTGTTTTTTGAAATATACTTTGGAGCAAAAACTAAATTTTAAACAATAAAAAATGGGATCGCCGAAAACCATAAAGAGTAGGTCAATAATAAATAAACATACAAACAAAAAAATGAAATCATTCTGCCTCACAATCTCCCTACTATTTATTACGCTATGCTCACAGGGTCAAAATGCTCCTGTAATAGCTACTAAAAATCCTTTTCCAACAATTAGTACACTGACAGCTTGGGCCAGCTACAACTCTCAGGAAAAATTCAACCTTGATATTAGAGCATTAGGTTTTAAATTTGAAGAAAAATCAGTCGAAACGGCCTCAACATCTTACACTTATATCCGTAAAGTTTCGGTGGAGAACATCAATTATACTGACAGAATTGTTTATAGAATTGCTAATGACAATTCGGCCAGCATTATTTCATTAGTTACTGCGTCTACTGATCTGGTTTCTTTTTACACCCCTCAATTGGCAGGTTATAAAACAGGAAAATGTGATAACGAAATGTCTAAAGACAAAAAAACAACCTGTACTTGTTATGACAATGGCAAATTTGTAATTGATGTATGTGACGAAAGAGTGAAACTAACAATGGGTGACGGAAATAACTATTTTATTTCGGTTGCAAAAAAATAAGCTTTCATTTCATAAAAAAAACCGTTCCGAAAATAAATTGGAACGGTTTTTTTATGAAATAAAACCAGTTATAGTTTTGGGTTTTTCATCGAATACCAAACTTCTTCTTCCCCATCATATTCAAAAGAATTAATATATTGCATTCCTATTTTTTCTAAAATACGTCTGGAATTGACATTCGCCATATCGGCATAAGCATAAAGAGCATCAATTTTCATTTCATCAAAAGCAAAATCTATAAATGCTAAACCAGCCTCTGTAGCGTAGCCCTTTCCCCAATGCTTTTGAATAAAACGATAGCCAATTTCATAAAAATCCTGATGGTTATTTATAGAATCGGTAATTAACTTTATACCTGACCAGCCAATAAATTCATTCGTATCTTTAAGAATGACTGCCCAGCGCCCAATTCCATTTTCAGCATACTGTTTTCTGATATTTTCAATCATCTGTCTGGACTCATCTATATGTTTTATAGGTTTTTTACCCAGAAATTTATGAACCTCAGAATTTGAATCTAACTCAAACATGCCTAAATCATCCGTTGGCAATAATTCTCTCAAAATCAGCCTGTCGGTTTCCAAATGAGTTTTCATTAGTTCAAAATAAATCGCTCAATCACTTCGGCTACACCATGGTTATTATTAGAGGCTACAATAATACTTGCTTTATGCCTCAATTCGGGAGTTACATTGTCTACCCAAACTCCCAAGCCTGCATATTCAATCATTGTTAGATCATTGCCAGCGTTTCCAACGGCAATAATTTCATTTTGATGAATATTTAATTTTTCAGCCAGTTTTTTTAAGCTATATGCTTTATCAATTCCCTGCTGGGCAACTTCCAGGAAAAACGGTTTAGACATAGATACGCTCAAATGTGGCATCGCCAATTTTAAATCATTCTCTACTGTTTTTAAATAAGAAGGTTCTTCCAGTAAAATACATTTTACAGCATTTGTAAGAACTGCATCTTTAAAGCTATGTACTTTATTATGAACCAAACCCGTAATATTCTTTTCTATTTCAATATACTCACAATCTGTCTCGCTGACAATCTGATCATTTACATAGGTAATAATATGTGTTTTGCTTTTCAAGCTGTAATCATACAATTCATGAATTTGATCTTTAGTCAAAGTTTGTTCGAAAAGAATCGTATTCTCCTTCAAATCAGTAATTACTGCTCCATTGTATGACAGCATAAACGAATTATAGAAATCCATTTTCAATTCTTTGGCATACGCTGTCATTGCCGAAGTAGGTCTGCCAGAAGCTAAAACCACATAAACTCCCTTCTCTTGAGCTTTAAAAATCATTTCTTTATTCTCATCGGATATGGTGTGATTGTCTGTCAGCAGCGTATCGTCCATATCCAAGACAATCATTTTGTATTTTGTTTGTTTCATTATATTATTCATTATAAAAAAACCTTGACACTAAAAAAGTTTCAAGGCTGTAAAAATTAGTTTCAAATAATTGAATTAAATGCTTAACCTGAATTCCTCAATAACCGGATTTGCTTTTGCAAAATCAGTTTCCTGAATAAATACCTCAACAGCCGAGTCCGAATTTGGAAAACCAGACATTCTCGCCGATTGAATATTATTCTTGATTGATGTTTCCACTCCAGCCTCTTCAATTTTTTTTTGGAGTGCCAAAGCTAAAATTTCACTTCCCGAAAATACTTTCATTAGTCCCATGATTCTTTATTTATTAAATTATTATATCATTCTTTAAGCAAAAAAAACGAATTAAATATTGTTTTTTTATCTGCAAAAGCTATTCCTCCTCATCATCAATTTCCTCATCTTCTTCGTCAAAATCATCGACAGCATGAAAAACTGATTCTTCTTCATCTAAATCCTCTTCGTCTTCATCTTCATATTCCTCTTCAAAATCAAAGACATACGGTTCTACTAATATTTTATCGGCTAATAGTTCAATTCTATCTGTAATCTTATCGGTAAAAACCAGCCGCTGTGTCTTGGCAATGCTGTTCGAAATTCGGGTGATTTTTGTTTCGTGGCGTAATTTCAAAATCGAATCGGCATCATCAATAATAAACATTTTTAAGCGGTTTACATTATAGCCAGCGGTAGAAAACATGTCACTTAATTTTGCCGGAGTTCCAATAAGCACATCAATACCAGCCGAAATGTAGTTTTTATCATAATCCATATCTCCTCTTTCGTGAACGCCATATACTCTCAAATTGGTAAACTTTCCAAAATTTTCGAAAAGCTCTTCCATTTCAAGAACTTTTGCCTTGTTTTCTACGAAGATTAATGCACGGGGTGATTCTTCTCCTTCACAAACCAGCTGCTGTATAACATTGATAACTATAGTTGCTGTTTTTCCAGAACCTTTTGAAGAAGCAATGATGGCATCAGCTCCGCTTTTTATAGTCGAAAAAGTCTCTTTTTGTATCTCATTAGCTTCTGTCAGCCCGTTATCAATTAAGGCTTCCTGCAATACTTGATTTATTTTTTTTAATTTCATTTTTTAAGATTAAAAAAATTAAAAGATTTAAAAATTAAAAGATAAAAACAGATGTCAAGTCTTTAAATTATTAAATTTTTCAATCATTAAATTATTTTTTATTTGCTTGCAAAAGCTTTAACATCACTTTCAGAAATTTCGTTTCCACCCAGAATAATCAAACGCTCAACCACATTTCGCAATTCTCTGATATTCCCAGTCCAATCGTATTCCTGCAGCAGACTGACAGCTTCTTTCGAAAAATGTTTAACAGCATTCCCATTCTCATTAGCTATTTTCACAGCAAAATGTTCAATCAGTGCTGGGATATCAGTCCTGCGGTCATTTAAGGAAGGTACTTTTATTAAAATAACCGCTAAACGATGGTATAAATCCTCCCTGAATCGGCCTTCTGCAATTTCAACCTTTAAATCCTTATTGGTAGCAGCAATCACTCGGACGTCAATTTTTATGTCGTTATCCGCACCTACACGTGTGATGATTCCTTCCTGCAAGGCTCTCAAAACCTTGGCTTGTGCCGATAAGCTCATATCGCCAATTTCGTCCAGAAAAATAGTTCCTTTATTAGCGGCTTCAAATTTTCCTGCACGGTCTTTCACTGCCGATGTAAAAGCACCTTTGACATGCCCAAACAATTCGCTTTCTATTAATTCGCTAGGTATCGCAGCACAATTCACTTCGACCATTGGCGCTGCAGAACGTTCGCTTTTGTCATGCAATTGATGCGCCACTAATTCTTTGCCCGTACCATTTGGTCCCGTAATCAAAACCCTTGCATCAGTTGGAGCTACTTTATCAATCATTATTTTAACAAGATTGATAGGCTCGCAATCGCCAATTATTTCGTATTTTTTGCTGACTTTCTTTTTCAGGATCTTATTTTCGACAGCCAGTTTTTTTCTGTCTAAAGCATTTCGAACCGTATTTAGTAATCGGTTTAAATCGGGCGGTTTTGAAATATAATCAAATGCACCCAGACGCATTGTATTAATTGCCGTTTCCATGTCGCCATGACCCGAAATCATAACGATTGGAATTTCTGTATCTATTTTTTTTACCGCTTCCAGCAGTTCGACACCATCCATTCTTGGCATCTTTATATCGCACAAGACCAGATCATAGTCCTTCTCTTTTATTTTTTCAAGACCAATTACGCCATCTTCGGCAGCATCAACTTCATAGGACTCATTCTCTTCACAAAGTATACGTACCAATACTCTTCTAATTGCTTCTTCGTCTTCAATAATCAGTATTTTACTCATATTTTTTTAAGTTTCTAAGATTCTGAGTTTCTAAGACTCTAATTTACTGCGTTTTTTTACAATTATTTTAAAAAACTCAGTAAACTCAGCTGCTTAGTAACTTAGCTGCTCTTTCTTAATATTTAAGCCATTTATACAATTCGATCCAGCTTGGTTTTTTGCCATACATTAAAATTCCGACACGGTAAATTTTGGCTGCGAACCACACCACGCCAAAAAATGTGCCAAATAACAAAGATACGGAAATTGCAATCTGCCACCATGGCACACCAAAAGGAATACGCATTAACATTACAATAGGAGATGTCAAGGGAATCATGGAGAAAACTACAGCTACAGTCCCATGGGGATTATTGATTACTGTAAAAAAACCTATATAAACGCTTAGCATCAAAGGCATGATGATTGGCAAAAGAAACTGCTGAGAATCTGTCTGATTGTCAACAGCGGCACCAATTGCGGCATAAAAGGAGCTGTATAAAAAATAACCTCCTATAAAATATATCACAAAACCAATCAATATACCAGCGATAGGAAGATTCCATATCTCTTTAATATACATTTGAGCCGTGCCTGCAAATTCCTGCTGTGCAGCCTGCATCATTTCGGGAGAAACTCTGGCTGTTGGACCAATATTAACTCCAAAGAAAGCCGAAGCGGCAAACATTAATGATAGGCCAATAATAACCCAAATTAAAAACTGCAGCAATCCCGCCAGCGAAGTTCCTATTATTTTTCCCATCATCAGCTGGAATGGCTTTACCGATGAAATAATAATTTCCACAATACGATTGGTCTTCTCTTCGATCACGCTTCGCATTACCATGTTTCCATAAATAATAATGAACATCATAATCAGATAACCAAAAGCCCCTCCAATCCCAATTTTTATCTCATTAAGTCCTCTGAGACTCTCTTCTCCAGATGCTTTTGATAAATTCAAAACCACTTCCGCTTTTGCCTTTTTAATCGCTAAAGTATCCAGATGTGCCAATTCGAGATTATTCTTGGTTAATTTATCAGCAATTATGCCTTGAGTGCTTTCGATAAAACTCATACTCGGACTATCATTAGAAACCAGCTGGATTTTAGTTTCCAATTCTTTATTATCAGCAGTTCTTGGAACATAAAGCAATGCTTCGTAGTTCTCTCTGGTTATACTGTCTTTCAGTATTTCAATATCAACTGCAGAATAATCGACATATTTATAATCACTGTTTTTATTATTTAACGTCATGAATTCATTGACAAACAATCCCGATTCGTCATGAATTGCGATAAGCTTAGTATCTGGCTTCATGGAGCTCAAATAAGCTATAAAACCAGAGATGGCAACAAATAACAGCGGACTCAAAAAAGTCATTACAATAAACGACTTATTACGGACCTTGGCTACAAATTCTCTTTTTATGATTAATGAAATTATGCTCATTTTTGATTTACGATTTATGGTATACGAATTACGATTTAAGAATTATGCTTTACAATATTTGAAATATGAAGGGTGATTCGTGATTTTGATTTTCTGATATTTGATTAAACAAAATACTATTTAAAAATCAAACATCCCCAATTCCATATCATATATCAAATATCTTACCTCGTATATTACTTACTGACTTTTTGAATAAAAATATCGTTTACGCTAGGGATTTTTTCAACAAAATGGGTTACTTGCCCACGTTGTGTCAAGACATGCAACAATTCATTTGGGGTTTTGTCGCCAAGCTGAATCACCAGTTTTATCTCATCGTTTAATGATTTAAAATTAGCCTGCCCGACTTTGAACTTCTGCGTAATATCAAACATCAACCCTTCCACGTTGTCAGACAAGATACCAACCTCAAAACTATTGGTCTTGTATTGTCTTTTTACATCAATCAGCTTTCCTTCTATCAATTTGTTCGATTTGTGAATCAATGCAATATGGTCGCATAATTCCTCTACGCTTTCCATTCGGTGAGTCGAAAAAATAATCGTTGCTCCGTCTTCTTTCAATGCCAAAATTTCATCCTTGATCACATTCGCATTCACGGGATCAAATCCTGAAAAAGGTTCATCAAAAATCAATAATTTTGGCTTGTGCAAAACGCAAACCACAAACTGGATTTTCTGTGCCATTCCTTTCGAAAGTTCCTGAATTTTCTTGTTCCACCACCCTTGGATTCCCAAACGGTCAAACCAAAATTCGAGCTGTTTTTTGGCCTCGGCTTTGGACAAACCTTTCATTTGCGCCAAATACAGACACTGTTCACCCACTTTCATGGAACTGTACAAACCTCTTTCTTCCGGTAGATAACCAATATGCTGAATATGTTTCGGCTGCAGTTTTTCGCCATCAAGGATAATTTCACCGCTATCAGGCATTGTAATCTGGTTGATAATCCGAATCAAGGAAGTTTTTCCGGCACCATTTGGCCCCAGAAGTCCGTAAATACTCCCTTTTGGTACAGTCAATGACACTTCGTTAAGCGCAACATAATCGCCATATTGCTTTACGACTTTATTTACTTCAAGAATACTGCTCACAGCTAATTTTTTAATTGGCGGTAAAAGTAAATAATTTCGAGCCTAAAATCTCAAAATTATCCATTAAAAAACCCATCCTGAACGAATAAAGGATGGGTTTGTACTTTATTATTTGAAAAGATTAAGAAAACATATCTTTTACTTTTTCAAAAAATGATTTGTCTGATTTTTCAGGACTTGGAGTAAAATTATCGTCGTTCAATGCTTTTTCAAAGAATTGTCTTTGTTCCTTGTTCAGGGTTTTTGGAGTCCAGACATTTACATGAACCAACAAATCTCCACTTCCGTAACCATTGATACTTGGAATACCTTTCCCTTTCAATCTCAAAATTTTACCGGACTGAATTCCTTCTTCCAGCTTGATTCTTACTTTACCGTTTACGGCATCGATATCTTTTGAAATTCCAAGAACCGCTTCAGCAAAACTGATATATAAATCATAATGCAGATTTTCACCTTCGCGTTTAAGGAATTCATGTTCAATTTCTTCGATAACCACAATTAAATCTCCTGCAACACTATTACCTGGAGCGTCGTTACCTTTACCTGAAACTTTCAATTGCATTCCATCTACAACACCAGCTGGAATTTTTATAGAAACGGTTTCATCTTCGGCAATCATTCCTTGAGAATCGGCATTATTTGGTTTTTTATCCAAAATTTGTCCGGATCCACCACAGGTTGGACAGGTAGAAGCAGACTGCATTCTTCCCAAAATAGTATTGGTTACACGCATTACCTGTCCTTGACCGTTACAGGTAGAACAGGTTTTATAGCTAACGCCTGGCGCTTGAACTTTACGTTTAACTTTTACTTTTTTCTCAACACCATTGGCAATTTCCTCGATTGTCAATTTTACCTTGATACGTAGATTGCTTCCCTTAACGCGACGTGGACCTCCGCCCCCGCCTCCGCCAAATCCGCCGAAACCACCACCAAAAATATCTCCAAACTGACTGAATATATCATCCATGTTCATTCCGCCATGACCTCCGCCAAATCCTCCTGAACCGTCAAAGGCCTGATGCCCGTATTGATCGTATTTTGCTTTTTTGGCAGGATCGCTCAATACTTCATAAGCTTCGGCAGCCAATTTGAATTTTTCTTCTGCCTCTTTGTCGCCTGGATTCTTGTCAGGATGGTATTTCAAAGCGCTTTTTCGATATGCTTTTTTTATTTCAGCAGCATCTGCACCTTTTGAAATCCCTAATATTTCGTAAAAATCTTTTTTCATAATTTAAAGTAATTCCAAATTTAAAAACATAAACTCCTAATTAATTGGAATTTAACCACCAATTACCACTTTTGGAAAACGAATAATTTTATCCCCCAGTTTGTAACCTTTTTCAAGAACATCAACAATTTTTCCTTTCATATCATCAGAAGGTGCAGGTATTTGAGTAATCGCCTCGGCAAAATCAGCATTAAATGCATCCCCTGCTTTAACATCTACTAATTCCAAACCTTTGTTAACCAATGTGCTTTTTAATTTTTCGTGAATTAATTCAACACCTTTAGCCAGCAATTCATCTTCCGATTTACTGATTTCAATTATCGCTCTGTCAAAATCATCTAAAACAGGCAGCATAGAAAGCAATACTTCCTGATTTGCCGTTTTAAACAATTCGATTCTTTCTTTAGTAGTACGTCTTTTGTAATTTTCAAATTCAGCAAATAATCTCAAGAACTTATCTTTTTCTTTCGCTAAGTCCTGGGCTAATTGCTCTTCAACACTTAATTCTTCAATAATAATTTGCTCACCATTTGCATTATTCTCTAATGTCACATCATCTATTTCTTGATCGAATTCTGTATTTTCTGTTGTCATATTACTTTTATTTTTAAAAAAATTCTTAAACATAATTTTATTCGTTAATGTTGATTGCAAAAGTACTGCCAAAACTTATAAAATGTCAAATTGTCACACTTTTTTAAAAAACAAAAAGCCATTCGCAAAAGTAAATCAATTCTGTCTCAAAAAATTAATAAAATTTTAAGACTATTACGATATAGTTTGTTTAAATTTGACATCAGTTTTTTATTCTAGCCCCAAAGAATACAACTCAAAAAAAGTGAGAATTTAAGGTTGTTTTCTATTCATAATTATTAATTCACCATGCCTTATATCAAAAAAGCTTCGTTTTAAGACAACGAAGCTTTTTTTATTGTAAAAAAGTAAAAAATTATTTCAATCTAACACTCCACTCAAAATCCATTTCAGAAACCTGCACGCCTTGCTCATTTGTTCCAATAGACTTCATCCAGAATGTCTGGCCTTCTCCATCTGCAATTGTTTTTTGAATAGCATCTTCGATTAAATGGCCATCTTTGCATACAAAAGTAATCCGACCAGTGGCCTTTTTGGAAAAATTAGATTTATTATTAGCGACAAGCATTGATATTTTTTTGCCGCTATTTTGAATTTTATCAATAACCATTGCACCAGTCGTCAGCTCAGCAGCCATTGCCTGCACAGCAAAATACATAGAATTAAAAGGATTCTGATTAATCCATCGATGTTTCACTGTTACTACACACTGGTTTTTATCTATAGACTTCACGCGTATTCCACATATAAATGCCGAAGGCAGTTTAAAAAACACAAAGCGATTCAATTTTGATACCGTCAATTCCATAAGTTCCTTTTTTTATGCTAAAATACAAAAAATACTATGCGTACATATAAAAACAATGGTTTAAAAACAGTTCTGCTATTAAGTATAAAAAGGTTAGTAAAAAAGCAACCCAATTGAATACTAAAACTACTTTAACCAAATGCTTTTCAATACAATCTTTAATGCAAGAAGCAAAGCAGACTTTGTAAAATATCAAGTTTATATATAAGTATTTAGCTTCAAAATAGTATGTTTTTGTTAATATTATGTTAATATACACTACTATGCGATACAAGATACTCGCTTTTGAACATATATTTGCATAAGAAATTACTAGGTAAATCAATTAGCTAATTTTTAAATCAATCATCAATCAAAAAACGAAATCAAATCATGGAAACTTCAACTGAAAACAAAATTGCAGCACTTACACACTTGAGTACATTTAGTCAATATATTATACCTTTTGGTAATTATATTTTTCCAATCATACTTTGGACATCAAAAAAAGACGAATCAGAATTTGTAGATCATAATGGCAAGCAAGTGCTGAATTTTCAATTGAGTGTTTTGATTTATTCACTGATCCTGGCTATGATTGCAATACCTATGTTTTTGTTTACTGTTTTGAGAAACATTTCTTTTAACGAATTGATAAATAATGATGACATCATTTTTGATCATTTCGATTATGGAAACAGCATAGGTTTACTGACAATAGGTGCTTTGGCTCTTTTTGCAATTGCTGCGATCAAGGTTACCGAATTCTTTTTAATCATTTATGCTTCGGTAAAAGCTTCTAATGGAGAAAGATATACATATCCTTTGACAATTCCTTTTTTAAAATAATACCATTCAATCATCAATCACCAATCACCAATCATCAATCATCAATCAAAAAATGAACAAATTAATCAACAAATCAAATCAACTCAAATTTAAAAATTATGAACATTGAAAACACAAAAGCCCAGATGCGTAAAGGTGTTCTTGAGTTTTGTATCTTATCCGTATTAAAAGAAAAAGACGCTTATACTTCAGAAATATTAGACACTTTGAAAGACGCTAAATTATTGGTCGTAGAGGGAACCATTTATCCGCTCTTGACCCGATTAAAAAATGATGGATTGCTCAACTACCGCTGGGAGGAATCCACATCGGGACCACCACGAAAATACTATGGATTGACCGAGATAGGACAAACCTTTTTGAAAGAACTTGATGGCACATGGACTGAATTGTCTAATGCCGTAAATTTGATAACCAACCAAAACTAAAAAGTCATGAACAAAACAGTAAATATAAATTTAGGCGGAATGTTCTTCCATATTGATGAAGATGCATACCAAAAGCTAACACGTTATTTTGATGCTATAAAACGATCGCTTTCAAAATCATCTGGACAGGAAGAAATCATTAAGGATATCGAAATGAGAGTTTCGGAATTACTGACAGAGAAACAAAAAACTGAAAAACACGTAGTTACCATCAGAGAAGTTGACGAAGTTATAGCTGTTATGGGACAGCCGGAAGATTACATTATTGAAGAAGATGGCCCAACAAGCAATACTGCTAATGATTATTCGGCTCCAAGATCTACAAAAAAATTGTACCGTGATAAAGAAAACGGAATGATTGGTGGTGTGGCAACAGGTTTAGGACACTATTTTGGGATTGACGCAGTCTGGTTAAAAATCATGTTCCTGATATTTGTTTTTGCTGGATTTGGAACTGGAATTCTGGCTTATATTATTCTTTGGATTGTTACTCCAGAAGCAGTAACAACCTCCGAAAAACTGGAAATGACGGGAGAACCGGTAACCATCTCAAACATTGAGAAAAAAGTACGTGAAGAGTACGAAAATGTTTCTGGAAAGTTTAAAAACGTAGACTATGATAAATATGGCAACCAGATAAAAACAGGAGCAGAGAAATTAGGAAACTCATTTAGTGATTTCATAATGACCCTTTTTAAAATTTTTGCTAAACTGCTTGGAGTGATTTTAATAATGGGAGGCTTAACAGTATTGGTATTTCTTTTTATTGGGGTATTTACATTGGGAACCAGCGTTTCTATGGAATTTCCTTGGCAGAATTTTGTAGAAGCAGGCAACTTTACAGATTATCCAATATGGGTTTTCGGCTTAATTATGTTCTTGGCAGTTGGTATTCCGTTCTTTTTCATGACTTTATTAGGTTTCAAATTATTAGCTCCTAATATGAACTCTGTCGGAAACATTGTAAAATATACTTTGCTAGGAGTTTGGTTAATCGCTCTTTCATTAGCAATCTCTATCGCAATCAAGCAAGCTACAGCATTTGCCGTAAACGGACGAACTGTTCAAAAAGAAACTCTAAACTTAAAACCTTCCGATACGCTTTTAATAAAATTTAAGCATAATGATTATTTTGCAAAAGATGTCGATGACCGAAACACATTCATGATTACCAAGGATTCATTGGGCAATGATATTATTTACTCTAATGAAGTAAGCATGAGAATAGAAAAATCTGATGAAAAATATGGATACATTCAAATCGAAAAAGAAGCTAAAGGCACTTCATTATCTGAAGCTAAGAAAAGAGCAGATGCTATAAAATACAGCTATAAAATTGTAGGCAGCCAGTTGATCTTTGACAATTATCTGATTACTGATGCAAAAAACAAATTCCGCGATCAGGAAATAGAAATCACAATATTCTTACCAGTTGGCACTTTAATTAAACCACACGATTCTATGGAAAA
Organism: Flavobacterium aestuarii; assembly: GCF_040049115.1. Classification (NCBI taxonomy): domain Bacteria; kingdom Pseudomonadati; phylum Bacteroidota; class Flavobacteriia; order Flavobacteriales; family Flavobacteriaceae; genus Flavobacterium; species Flavobacterium aestuarii. The sequence goes on along the minus strand of NZ_JBDLZZ010000008.1, from coordinate 14,546 downwards.
TTATGACCGTACTGATGGTGATTTCTTTTTATGGCATCCAGAATCAAGCAGCGATGTTTTTAGAGTTGGTGATGATAAAATAAAATGCCTGAATTGCCCAGATGATTACAATGAAAACGATGACTCTGATAATGATACTAACGAGAGTAATGTAACCATCAATGAAAACGGCGTTACTATAGAAAGTGATTCGGTTGTAAAAACAAAAAAGAATTTCAAGGAATTGAAAATCAATAAAGATGGAATTATAATAAAAACTGAATAAGCACCCATGAAAACCGTGCCATTTTTTGCAGTGCTTGTTTTTGGGATTTCAGTTTTACATATCGATGCCCAAAACACGCTTAAAATCGAATGCAAGCCAGAACATCCTGTCAAAGAAAAAATCAGCGAGGGTTATAGTCTGAATTTTGATTTTGTAATAGAAAACCAATCAAAAGACAGTCTTAAATTAACCAGAATTGAAGCAGTTTCTTTTGACAGATACAACAAAATTATCCAGCAAAGATTTTTGGATAATAATGGTACAGCTCCAAGTATAAACACTATTCCAAACATTGAATGGAATAGTGTTTCAACCAGGCTAATTTTTAATCCGTTCCCAGATGTAAACCTATTGACTGATAAATTAGAATATACCTTTACATTTAACGACAGCATTGCAATCAAAAAAACCATCATCCCTGCTGATTATGAACAAAAAGGAGCGTTTAGCCTGCCACTGAAAAACAGAATACTGGTTTACGATGGACATGATTTTTACTCTCATCACCGACGCTTTGATTATGAATTTGCATTTATTAAACAATTAGGATTCAAAGGCAATTTTATGAGGTACGCTTATGATTTTGCAATAGTTGATTCAGAAGGCAGAAAATTTATTGGAAAAGGAGAAAACAATACAGACTGGTTTGGTTTTGGGGCAAAAGTCCTGGCAGTAGCCGATGGAGAAATTGCTGCCATAGAAACAAATAAAGAAGATGATAAAAAATTTGACATTCCCTCATTAAAAGAAAATCCATTAACTTTATACGGAAATTATATTGTTCTGAAACACAGCGAAAAAGTGTATAGTATGTATGGACATCTGAAAAACCAAAGTGCAACAGGACTAAAAGTAGGAGACAAAGTAAAAAAGGGACAAAAAATTGCCAATGTTGGAACTTCTGGAAGCTCTTTCTTTCCTCATTTGCATTTTGAAGTCCGAAATTCTATCGATCACCAAGCAGAAGGATTGCCTTCCTATTTCAATGATTATTATGTAATTCTTGGTGCTGCAAAAAAAGATGTAAAAACTCACACCTTTTCTACAGGTGATATTATTCAATCAAAATAAAACCAATAATCATGCTAAAAGTTATCACATTAATTACGAAATTCATAGTCATTACACTGATGGCGCTTTTCTTTGGATCTTGCAATCAATTAGGCAATATCAATTCCATAACAGGAAGCGGACACGTAACTACCGAAAAAAGGACTGTTACAGGCGATTTTAAAAATGTAGAAGTAAGCAATGCCTTAGACCTGGTTATTGAACAGTCGGATAAAACAGAAATAATAGTTGAAGCCGATGATAATCTGCAGAAAGAAATCACTACAGAAGTTAAAAATGGCGTACTAGTTATTTCGTGCAGCAAAGGAAATTACATTAATGTCAGTTCCAAAAAAATAACTGTAAAAATGCCTGTTATTGAGGGGCTAGAAGCTTCATCTGCCTCAACAATCAATAGCAAAACGACATTAAAAGGCAATAATTTAAACCTTACCTCATCGAGTGCTGGATCCATAAGTGCAACTGTCGAATATGAAAACATTCAACTCACGAGCAGCAGTGCCAGCAATCAGAATATCAATGGAAAAGCAATACATTTAGAAACAGCATCTTCCAGCGGTTCGGTTTTAAACGCCGGCGAATTATTAGCCAATGAAGTAGCTGCAAAAGCTTCAAGCGGTTCATCAACAACTGTTTCCCCAATAGTTAATTTAAAAGCCGATGCTTCCAGCGGTGGCAGCATCACTTATAATAGAACTCCAAAATCAGTTGAAAAAGAAGAGAGTTCTGGCGGAAGTGTTCATGCAGAATAACATATAAACGATTAAAATTCAAAAAATCATCCATCAAAAAATGGGTGATTTTTTTATATTTGCATTTAACCCAAAACGCATAAAATGAAATATTCACATCTTGTTGTCTTTGCCCTGCTGACTGCAAATCTGGCTTTTGCCCAAAATAAAGAAAAAATAAAAGGTTCTAAAACTGTTATTGAAAAACCTGTAGAAATTGGCGAATTTACCGCATTGGAAATCGAAGACAACCTGACTGTTTTTCTGGAAAAAGGCGGCAAAAATGAAATAAAAATTGAAGCTGATGACAATCTGCAGGAAGTTATCTCATTTGATATTAAAGAAAAAACACTCAGGATCTATACCTCAAAAGAGATCAGCAGTTTTAAGAAACTGACTTTAAAAATCAAATATACAACTGATCTAAAATCGGTAACTGCTAAGAATGCTACTATCATAAATGCTCTTGAAGCAGTTCAGCTGGACGACATTACTTTTAAATCATTAGATTTTGCCAAGCTCTACCTGAATGTAAATTCAAAAAACTTCAGCTTGATTTCAGATGATAAAACAAAAATTGAATTGAATCTGAAAGCTGAGAAGTCTAAAATCCAATTGAGTAAAAATGCCCAGATCAAAGCATTAATTGCTACAACCGACCTGGCATTTGATATGTACCAGAAAACAAATGCAAACATTGAAGGCGAGGCTGAAAATGCTATTATAAGGCAAGATAATAACAGTACATTTACAGGTTCTAACCTCACCATAAAAAATGCAGATGTTACCGCAGAAAATGAAGCAGTTTGTACCGTAATGGCCGAAACCGCAATCATTATTGATGCAAATAACAAGTCAAAAATATATGTATTAGGCACACCCAGAATTGAAGTACGCAAATTTTTAGGCGAAGCCCAATTGATAAAAAAAGCAAAATAGATTCAGCATTTGTCCATAAAAAAAGTCCCAAAATGGGACTTTTTTTATGGACAAATGCTTTTTAGTTTTAGTGTTTGGCTGCTAAATATCTTTCAGCATCCAAAGCTGCCATACATCCTGTACCTGCAGCAGTAATTGCCTGACGGTAAACATGATCCGCAGCATCTCCTGCCACAAAAACTCCTTCAACATTTGTTTTGGAAGTTCCTGGAGTGTTAACAATATATCCTGTTTCATCAAGAGTAAGATAATCTTTAAAAATATCCGTATTTGGCTTATGCCCAATAGCAGCAAAGAAACCAGTTGCAGGAATATCAAAAATATCTCCTGTTGTTTTGTCTTTTGCTTTCACGCCGGTTACTACATTCCCATCACCTAAAATTTCAACTGTATCGTGGTTCATCAAAATAGAAATGTTTTCTGTTTTGCGGACACGCTCTTCCATAATTTTAGAAGCCCTGAATTTATCGCTGCGGACAAGCATTGTCACTTTCGAACATAATTTAGATAAATAATGTGCTTCTTCACAAGCTGAATCCCCTGCTCCAACGATAACTACTTCTTGGTTTCTGTAAAAGAATCCATCGCAGACTGCACATGCAGAAACACCTCCGCCCATTTTCAAATAATGCTGTTCCGAATCTAATCCTAAATATTTAGCAGATGCTCCTGTCGAAATAATTACGGTTTCACAATGCAATTCGATTTTATCATTGATCCAGACTTTGTGGATGTCTCCAGAGAAATCAACTTTAGTTGCCCATCCATCACGGATATCTGCTCCAAAACGCTGTGCCTGCTGCTGCAGCTGCACCATCATTTCCGGACCGGTAACTCCATCTACATAACCTGGAAAATTTTCAACTTCATTAGTTGTTGTCAATTGGCCTCCTGGCTGCATTCCTTGATATAATACTGGATTCATATTAGCTCTGGCAGCATAGATAGCAGCTGTATAACCTGCAGGACCAGAACCTATAATAAGACATTTTATTTTTTCAATTGTATCTGACATAGTATATTTCTTTTTTTTAAAACAGCACAAAAATAAGTTTTTATTATTGGAAAACTAAATAAGAATTATCACTATTTATTATCTCAGGATAGATAATTTAAAAACTCAATAATATAAAAGGTTTATCCAATCGTGTACTAATCTAAAACTTCTCAAACGCTAAAATTTAGATAGAATTTAAAGCTGCCGTTTACTTTTTTTGGAACATTTTAAAGAAATATATCCCCCATAAAAATTGGCTATAGCCATAAACAGCATCTTCAATAGGTATAGTGAGCATGCGTATTCCCAAGAATTCATCAGGGTTATAATTGACAATTGGCGACTCTAATCCTGTACCTGTCAATATTCCGTTTACTGGAAAAAAACCCGCCATAAGGATAAAAAACACCAGCGAAGCCTGACTGATCCACGAAGCTCGCGCAAAAAAATGAAGATAAACCAAGGTAAAAACAGTAACCACAGCTGTAACAAAAGTATAAGCTTTATCAGAATGCAATAAAGCCACAAGACTGCAAACAATGACACTTGCAAAGACAATCATATTATTGAAAGAGGCTGTCCAGGATAAATTAAAAAATTTATCACAGCTGAAATAAGTAAACAAACACGAAAATGGAATACAGATAAAAAACAGCCATTCCTCAACTGGCAAACCAGCAATAACTACTCCAACGGTATAATCAAAATTAAACCACCAGACTCCATGCGCCGTAAACCACACATCCCACAAAATAAAAGGGATTGCCACCACAACAGCTGCTTTGAGGAAAGAAAAAAAATGTTTATGAAACTCAATTCTTTTATCAAAAGAAGCTATGAAACAAACAATGACGGTAAAGAAAAGAATCATTAAATAAGTGAATGGCTTCATCTGTTATTGGTTTTATAATATTTCTTTGGGACATACAAAAAACCAAAACATTCACCAAAATGCTTTCCCAAATGCTTATGATGCTGTTTGTGCGCCCTGCGAAGTGCCAAAAAATAGTGATTCTGGGTATTTCGTAACACTTTTATTCTTTGATGAATAAAAATATCGTGTACAAAAAAATAAGCCATTCCATAAAATGTTATTGCCAAACCAATATAAAACAGATAATTGAAATCTGCGAGTGAACCGAAATACATTAATGCAATCGCCGGCAATGCAAAGATGACAAAGAAATAATCGTTTTTCTCGAATGCGCCTTCGTTGCTGTGGTCATGATGATCCTTATGCAAAACCCATAAAAAACCATGCATAACGTACTTATGGATAAGCCAGGTAGCGCCTTCCATGCCAATAAATACTAAGATTACGATTAGAAAATTTATCAACTGACCTGATTTGGATTAAACTTCTTATTCAAATATTGAAACCGATAATCAAAGATTTCGTTAAGCTTTTTTTTGACAAATAAATAATGAGCAATCTGACCCAAAATACCAAAAGACAGTTCATAATCAACCGTATCTTTCATCAGAACACCATCAGCATTAAGAATGAATTCATGGTGATGATTCCAAAACTTGTAAGGCCCTTTTGCCTGAAAATCGGTAAAGCTTTTTTGAAAATCTACCTGCAGAATATGAGTTTTCCATTTCATCGGAATTCCTAATAATGGCGAAACCGTATAATCAATTTCCATTCCTTCGTAAATAATATCACCAGCATTTTTGGTAAGCACAACAAATCCCATATTCTTTGGTGTAATCTCCGAAAGATTGTCCGGATTGGAAAAAAAAGTCCAAGCTTCAGACAAATCGCAACAAAGCTGTTGTTCTCTATATAATTGATATATCATTTGTATTTATTTTAAAACAGAATCTAACAATTTTAAAACGGCAATTGAGTTAATCTGTTCCCTGTTTTTCTTCAAAAAATCCTCGTCTTCACTAATATTTTTATTATATCCGAGAAAAGCAGGGCAATTTTTTTGTACCGAGAATCGAATCAATCGGATTTCTGCATTATTGCTGTCCTTCATTATTGCTTTTGCAATTGATGCTTTCCCTTTATTGAAAGTACTCAATTTAGAAAACGGATTGACAACATGATTGGCCCAGATAGTCTGCAAACCGCCCAAATAAGCCAGATGTACACTTGTAAGTTTGGGTTTTTCCAGCCCGCTTATCATTTCTTTGCACAGTTTTTTATCCGAAACTGCCTGCCCATAATGATTTCTAATATAATCCAAATCCATCGAAAAGCAAAACTATTGATGGTAAAAATTAAGAAAACACTATAAAATATTATCATTTTCATCCTAAAAACTCAATTTTATAACGAACATAACTGCGCATCATTACATTCATTTTTTGAAAATTTGGAATACGGATACGCTCCTGCAGAATATTTTCGGCTGCGGTTCTTTTTATTTTTTTAAACAAAGACAAATAATAACGGTAGGCTAAATATACACCGAATTTTGAAGTAGCAGGCAGCATTTTTATACCTGCCAGAGCTTCTTTGAATTCAACTTCAATTTCGTTTTCAATTGCTTTCTTTACCCTATTATCAAAAACATTCATGTCAATATTAGGAAAATAAGTTCGTCCTAAAGTCTTGTAATCTTCGTTAAGATCCCGTAAAAAATTGACCTTTTGAAAAGCAGAACCCAGCTTCATGGCAGATGGTTTCAGCTTTTCATATTTTTCTTTATCACCATTGGTAAAAACCTGAAGACACATCAGCCCCACCACTTCGGCTGAGCCGTAAATGTATTCTTTGTACAGATCAGAATTGTAATCCATCTTTTCCAAATCCATTTCCATACTATGCATAAATTGATTAATCAGACTGTAATCTATCTGATATTTATGCACTGTATCCTGAAATGACTGCAGGATTGGATTGAGCGATATTTTTTCGTACAAAGCAACCTGAGTTTCTTTCTTGAACCTCATCAAAAGTGTTTTTTTATCAAAATCATGAAAACTGTCCACTATCTCATCTGCCAATCGTACAAAACCATAAATGGCATAAATCGCAGGCCTAATTGACGGTTTCAGTGCCAAAATCCCGAGAGAAAAACTGGTGCTGTACTTTTTAGTTGTCTTTTTGCTTACCTCATAAGACAATTCATCGAATAACTTTTTCATCTTTATGCCTTTTTAATTGATTTACTTCTGTTGCTACGATTTTTCCAGATATGATAGAAGGCGGAACACCAGGTCCTGGCACCGTTAATTGTCCCGTATAAAATAAATTCTGTATTTTTTTATTTTTAATTTTTGGTTTCAAAACTGCGGTTTGTGAAAGCGTATTGGCTAATCCATAAGCATTGCCTCCATATGCATTATAATCACTGGCAAAATCAGACACGCAATAGCTTTTTTTATACACTATTTTAGACTGCAGATTTTGAGTTCCCGTATGGCTTTCGACCCGCTTGATCATTGCTGTCAAATATTCTTCTCTCTTGGATTCGGCATCGTCTATCCCAATGGCTAAAGGCATCAGCAAAAAAAGATTTTCACCTTCCGGCGGTGCCACATCTGGATCTGTTTTTGAGGGACAGCAGGCATAAAACAACGGTTTTTCAGGCCATCTTTTATCTCCATAAATAGCATCAATATGGGTATCCAGATCATTTTCAAAAAACAGTGTATGATGTTTCAGATTCGGTATTTTTTCTTTGAAACCCAAATAATAAATCAGGCAGGAAGGTGCAAAAGTCCTTTTCTTCCAGTACGATTCAGAATAATTTCGTTCCGCTTCTTCAAGCAATGTTTCAGAATGATGATAATCTGATGAAGCCACTACCGCATCAAATTCATAATTTTTGCCATTGATAAGCAGCGAGCTGACTTTACCTTTCTCGGTGATAATTTTATCTACCGTCCGATTAAAATGAATAAAAGCACCTTGTGATTCAGCAACTTTCTGCATTGCCAAAACCAATTGGTAAAAACCTCCCATTGGGTACCAAGTCCCTAATTTATAGCCTCCATAATTCATCAAACTGTATAAAGCCGGGATATCCTTTGGCGAAGCCCCAAGAAATATGACTGGAAATTCCATCAATGTTCTCAGTTTCTGATTTTTAAAACTCTTGGCTACATACGATCTGAAATTAGTGAGCAAATCCAATTTTAATGCACTCGAAGCAATTTTAGGAGATATAAATTCCAGCCAGCTGTGACAGGGTTTTTGAACAAAGTCCTTCATGCCAACCTCGTATTTATACTGTGCGGCATTCATGAAACGATCCAATTTTCCTCCAGCCCCTTTTTCTAGACTTTCAAACAAAGCTTTCATCTCCTGAAAAGATTCAGGGACAGCCATTTTCATATCTGAAAAAATCATTTCGAATTGAGGATTCAGGGCAACCAATTCAAAAAAATCAGAAGCCTTGCAATCAAAATCGTTAAAAAAACTCTCTATAATATCCGGCATCCAATACCAGCTCGGTCCCATATCAAAAGTAAAACCATTATCTGTAGTAAATTGCCTGGCTCTGCCGCCGGGTTTGTCATGTTTTTCGAAAATATGAACATGATGACCCGCTTGGGCAAGATAGGCCGCTGCCGAAAGCCCCGAAATTCCTCCGCCAATTACAGCAATAGTCATTTTTTTATTTGAGTTATCCATAGTTTCTTTTATAGTTTCTTGATAATAGCCTGATTATTTTTTAGCTAAATTGCTTTTAAATAAGCATCGTATGCAATATTCAAAAGCTGTGAGGAATCCGAATTTTTATCGTAAAAAGGCTTATGAAAATGATCCAGTTTTTGGAGCAGACTAATTAACTGCAGCTTTTCAATACTGCTTAAATCTCCAGTTACAACATTAGTAGCCTGCCTGATTTTATCCATTTGCTGTTCCAAAGCCATCCTGCCATTATCTGTAATGGTTATCACTTTACTTCTTTTATCAAATTCAGAATCAGCCTGACCGACCCAGTCTTTCTGAATCAATCGCTCTATCACTTTCATGCCTGTGGGTTTGTCTTGAATATTCTTTTTAATCAATTCCATTTTCGACATCGAACCAAAAGCTTTTAGATTAATCAGATAAATAAAATCCTCCTGAGTCGAAAATTCAGAACCATAAATTGCAGACTTGGAATATGATTTTGCGTATCGATTCATGTGCACAATTAACGTATTAATGACACTTTCAGGACTTCTTCCATTTTCTTTTCCTTCCCATTCAGGTTCCTGATTCTGTAAATTATTTTCGCATTTACTGCAAATCCATTCCTTGAATCCTTTCAAATCATTTGTGAAGGAATTGCAATCACTATTCGCTTCTTCAAATTCCTGCACCAGATCTACAACATCTTTGAGTAAAGTGTAATTCATAAAAAATTATTTAAAAAAAAATCTCAATAAAGAATACAAATATACTAAATATTACATAAAAACAAATTATTCATTCTTTATTCAATCAAAATAGTATATTTTTACACTTATATCAAATAAATATAAGACTAATAACCTAATTCTCTTTTACTTGAAACAAAATTTTAAATTATTTTACTTTTTTACTTTGAAAAGCAGAAATAAGCCTTATATTTGCACACGCTTTACGGGGTGTAGCGTAGCCCGGTTATCGCGCCTGCTTTGGGAGCAGGAGGCCGCAGGTTCGAATCCTGCCACCCCGACAAAAAGCCGAACAGCAATGTTCGGCTTTTTTTGTGGAAAAAATTGATTATCGAGACTGATTAAACTAAAAAAACGACAGCTAAATCCAATTATTCATGTACACTGTATATATCTTATTCAGCAAAAGTTCTTTAAAATATTATACCGGTCAAACTAATAATATTCAAAATAGACTGCAAAGACACAATTCAGGATTAAGTTTGTCAACTAAAAATGGTAAACCTTGGGATTTGATTTATAGTATTGAAGTTTCAACTCGTTCCGAAGCAATGCTTTTAGAACAAAAAATAAAAAAAAAAGAAGTACCAAAAGATATCTTGAAGATATTGGTTTCTTAAATTAAAACAGCTGGAGCCCGGTTATCGCGTCCCGCTTATGGCGGGAAGACCGCAGGTTCGAATCCTGCCACCCCGACAAAAAGCCGAATAGCAATGTTCGGCTTTTTTTGCGGGAAACAGGATAATTATTAATCCCAATTAAGTATCAGATACAAATACTTATACTGAAAATTTGTCAAGACCATACATATAAGATTTTAAGGCAGCTTTCTGATCTTTATACTCCTAAAGCTCACCTCATTTCCGTGATCCTGAAGCAGAATATGCCCTTCTAATGCTTCACCAAAATTAGGCCACACCTTGTATTTGCTGACAGAAACCAAATCACGGAAAGCCTGAGATCCGCGATCATATTCTAATACTTTAATACCATTAAGATAATGCTCTACATGGTTATTTGGATAAACAACAATGCGAGCCGTATTCCAATTACCAGACTGCTTAAAAAATCGTGGTGTTTTTTGTGACTTGATAAGGTCGTATAAAGATGCTAGTGTTCGATTGCCATCACGACCCAGTTTTGCATCTGGGTGCAGTGTATCGTCAAGCAGTTGGTATTCTGGTCCAATGGCAGAACCACTGTTTTGTTCCTTTAGTGTAACAAAATATTTTATACCGCTATTAGCTCCTTTAGATAATTTAAAATCGAGCGAAAGATCAAACGAACTGTATTGATCTTGGGTCACAATATCTCCTCCATTTGCAGATTCACCTCCAGAAGATGATAATACTTTTAAAATGCCGTCTTTTACCTCCCATCCTTTTTCAGGAAAAGCCTTTTTGCCGGCACCTATCCAGCCCGCACTGCTTTTTCCATCAAATAATAATTTCCATCCACTTTCCCGTTCGTAGGAACTAAGTGTATTAGGTACCATGTTAACTGCATATATACCTTTTGGAAAAGGAAGCTGTTTTATATTCCTGGTCTGAATGCGGATATTCTTCCAGCATATTTTAATACCGGCATGCTCTGGCTTGCCAATGGAATGTACCTGCAAGGCAAGAAGCCCTTCATTTGCAGTTAAAGAATCTGCAACGAAGGAAACCGGCACTCCATCCATCCAGGTTTTTATTGTGTTTCCAAGACATTCAATACGGATTTTGTGAAAAACGTTCAGAGTAAAAAGCTGCTGCCCTTTGGGATTATATGATCCTGGATACAACCATTCTCTTCTGCCTTCATCATAAATACCTCCGCTCCATTTTCGTTCCGAAGGATCCAATTCGTATTGATAGCCATACACACGCCCTTTCCCATTATTGGCTTTTGCATCAAAATTACTTTTGAACTGCACACCCGAATTGGTATTTGCATCTGACAGCATGGTTTCCAACTCTAATACAAAATCACCACTGAATTTTTGATCACTCACCAAAAATGAATTAGGGGAATTATCAATCGTAGTTCCAATGATCATGCCGTCCTCTACTGTGTAAGGAGCCGAACCTGTCATTTGTTTCCAGCCGTTAAGGCTCTTACCATCAAATAAAGGCTTCCAATCTTTGTTTTGGGCGATACTGCTGGCAGCAATAAACAGAAATGTAATTAGCAAGTTTTTCATAAGGCAAAATGTCTTTCATTTTTAAATCAAATTATATGCATCATTCCATTTTTCAATGGTATTATTATACATTGATGTATTCATCATGTGCACGCAAAAAGCCGTTGTCGCACCCGTAATGACATTTGATACAGGCCTGGAATGGGTTGTAATAGTTTTGTAAAATTCCTGAAAGGCATACCAGCTCCCATCTTTTGATTTTTCTTTGAGTATCGGAATACCACCCTCTTTGTTCCATTCAATTTTTGAAGCTCCGCTAACACCATCAACAGTTTCAAGTTCGCTCATTGCTTTCTTTTCCGGAAAAAAAAGACCATCGTTCATCAGTAATTCAATGGTTCCTTTTGTTCCCTTTAATTTAAAAAGATATCCGTCCTTTTCATTAGCACAAGTGGCTCCAAAATTCCCAATCATACCTTTATTACTGTATCGAAGCATAGCTTGTACGTTGTCAAAAGTTTCTCTTCCATCCTTGTAATAATCAATACCGCCAACACCTAATATTTCATCTGGATGAGTGTCAAAAGCCCAATTAATAAAATCAACCTGATGCGATAAAAGCTCAGCTGGCAGTCCCCCGGAATATTCTTTGTACATGCGCCAATTAACCTGCCGATCGGTGCAGCCTGCAGGCACAGGCCGACGCCAATTGGCATTACGATCCCATCGGCAGTCAATTTGTGTTACTTTGCCTAGATAGCCTTTGTCGATCATTTCTTTTACTTTAAAATAAAGCGGCGTGTACCGATATTGATGCCCTACCTGCAAAACCTGCTTAGGATACTGCTTAGCCAATGCTGCCAATGCAAGTGCTTGTTCAGCATTATAAGTCATTGTTTTTTCTAAATATACATGCTTGCCTGCTCGAATAGCAGCAGCGGCAATTTCATAATGATTGTATAGAGGCGTGGCAATAATTACAGCATCAATTGTTTTATCGTCCAGAAGTTTTCGATAATCTTTTTCATAGCTGTTATTATTTTGCCTTTCTAATTTCTTAGCCTGCTCCAGCCGAAAAGGCATCACATCGCACACAGCTTTCAATTGAAACGCTTCGGGCATACTGTTAATTACACTGCCAAGACCATTGCCCCGGTCTCCACAGCCAATTATTCCAATGGAAATGATTTTTGCCGTTTCGGCCAAAGAATAGGCTTGAACCATCTGCTGATGCAATAGCAGACCTGCGGTAAACAATCCAGTTTGACGGATAAAATTTCTGCGCTTCATAATTATGCAGATTATAAATTTTTAAATAAAAATGTGTGATTTATTTGACTATTTGTAATTGGAAGAGCAAGCCACTATACTCTATAATACTCCTCCCATCCTTTGCGTGGTGGTGGACCAGCCAGTAATTGATTCGCATTTTTACTGCTTGTAATGATTTTTCTTTTTCTGTCAAAGACAATTTTCTCACCTGTCCATTGAGCAAGCACGCCAAGACAAAATACTTGGCTTAGCGGACCCGCAATTGCAAAAGGTGAACGTGTCTGCTCTTCACCTTTACATGCTTTGAGGAAGTTGGCAAAATGATTAGAAGTACTCAGAGGAACATTAGGCAAATTAGAAGCCATTTCCTTTGCTTTTTCTTCGGGAATAATTGACAAAGTACTTCCATGTGAGCCTCCTTTAAATATCAGTTCTTTGCTATAAAAGATTTTGCCAGGATTGAGTTTAGCCGGTTCAATAGCACCGTTACTGGGTGGCGGAATATTAGGATCCAGACCTTGTACTCCATAGCCCGCAGGTATTGGAGGAAGGTTATCAACCCCATCATACCACTTTACTTCAACCGGAGGCATATCACCACGTTTGGGAAATTTGAATGAAAGCGTAGTAGACATTGGATAGAAAAAACTATTGTGCCCTTCTAATTTCAATGGATCAACTTCGTATGGAAGTCCTAGTTCAAGAAATTGATGTGCGGCATCAAGAATATGTGCACCCCAATCGCCCAATGCACCCATGCCGAAATCGAACCAGCATCTCCATTGTCCATTTACAAAATCTTTATTAAACGCATGCCCCTGGGTATGCATCTGCCAAAGATCCCAATCGAGCGTTGATGGAATTGGCTCCGCAGTAGGAAATGAACTAATTTTTGGATTCCATTTATGCCATCTTCTTGGCGAATTCATGTGCGCAGTAATGGCAGTTACATCTTTAATTACACCAGCTTCTTTCCATGCTTTAAACTGAAAATAATTTTCCTCTGAATGTCCTTGATTGCCCATTTGCGTTACAACTTTGGGATATTTCTCTGCAGCCTTCATCATCAATTCTACTTCGTTAAAGGTACGTGCCATTGGTTTTTCAACATAAACGTGCTTACCTAGCCCAATAGCCATCATGGTTATGGGAAAATGAGAAAAATCAGGTGTTCCAATGGAAACTGCCTCAATCTGATTACTCATTTTATCGAACATCTGCCTAAAATCTTTAAATCTTGGAACATCAGGAAACATTTTCAGGATATCCAATGTATGCGGTGCTTCCATATCTACATCACAAAGTGCCACGATATTGGCCAGTCCTGTAGCATATAAAGCCTTGATTATTTCTGCACCTCGATTACCAATACCAACACAAGCGAGATTAACCTTATCAGTACTCCCAAAAGCCCGGCTGGCATCCATCAGCAAATCGGGCGTTGCAATCGCCACCGATGCCAGTAATGTATCCCTTAAAAATTTTCTTCTTGAATAATCATTATTAAACATATAATACAAATTATTAAGTTAAAGAATTGTTCCGTCTAAATATAGCAATTAATACTTTTAAAGCAATCAAACCGACTCGTATATTTTAATAAAACAAGCTGTTAGCACTAAAACTGCATACAACTGGAAGGCCTGCTAAATGTATAAACGGAAAAGACGGAAGTAATAATCCCAAATGCGAAGTCCCTAGGCAGAAGTTTAATAAAAAGTGTTCTTGATCCAAAAGTGTTTTGGGATCAAGAACAAAACCTGGGGAGGAATGTCAAAATAAAATCAGAAATTTGTAGTCTAAGAATTATATATGACTCCA
>NZ_JBDLZZ010000007.1:211195-273099 GCF_040049115.1 Flavobacterium aestuarii | reverse complement strand
CTATTACTCTTATTTTATCTGTCACGCCTCTCAGCGTGACGGCTGTCAATTCAATATGTCCAGGAACGTGTCTTTTTCTTATTCCGCTTGTCTCTCAAAGCGGGTGCAAAAGTAACAATTCTTTTTTAACCGGCAAGATAATCTTGAAGTTTTTTTGAAAATTTTATTTTCGTTTTCTTCTCGTTTTCTCTACAGTCTCTCAAGGAACGTTACGCGTTTTGCGGGGTGCAAAAGTAACTCACATTTTTAAATCTTGCAAGCTTTTTAAATCTTTTTTCGAAAATATTTTTTCGTCCCGATTATTTTAGCCTGCCAGTATTTTAATGAACGTCATCGCTGTTGCGGGTGCAAAAATAGTCAGTTTTTCCGTTTAAACAATGGGTTTTTGTGATTATTTTTTGTTTATTTTTTAATACTCTGGCAATCTTTGATTTACAGCAGGGGTTTTTGAGGATTTTTAATTCTGACAGGTTTTTTTTCGGCGGTTTTATCGGTTTTGGAAGGATTCCGAAGGTTTCTTTACCAATTCTGCATGTTTAAAATAAGCCACAGATCTGACAGATTAAACAGATCTGCACCGATTTTACGTTTTAACACTTCTATCCTATATATAATAGATACAGCTATTCTACTCTCTTTATTATGAAAACTGATGCCCTAGCCCTGATAGAAATGGAAATCCTTGTGAGCCGGGGTTCGGGACACAAGATTGAAATGAATAGCAGGATAAAGCTCCTAATAATACTGCAGAAGAGAAAAGATTTCTTTAATGGAGAATTCGGCACCACAAACAAATTCATCAGAAGCGCCATAATATATAGTCACGGTATCACCATCTGGATTTAGAATATGTCCATTGGTAAAAACCACATTACCGAAGAAACCAGCAAGCTCATAATTTTCAGTTGGTGACATAATAGGATCTTCGGTTCTCGCTATTACTTTTGAAGGATTCTCCAAATCCATTAAAAAAGCACCCAAACAGTATTGATGTTTTTCATTCGCACCATGATATATAGCAAGCCACCCTTTTTCGGTTTTTATTGGAGAAGCACCTGCACCGATACGGGCGCTGTCCCAACTCCCTTTTCTTGTTTTTAAAATACATTGATGATTAGCCCAATGAATCCCATCTGGGGAGGATGCTATCCAGATATAATTTCCCCCAATGGCTATACTGCTGGGGCGATGCAAAGCATAAAACAATCCATTGATTTTTTCATCAAAAACAGCACAATCTTTATTGTGTGGCGGTAATATCATTCCGTGAGATTCAAAATTTTTCCAATCGATAGTCGTCCGCAATCCTACACCAACACCATTAGGTGACACAGCAGTGTATGTCAAATAATAAATCCCTTCTATATATGATACACGGCAATCCTCAATTCCAAATGACTCCAATAACCCCTGACCAATTAATATCGAATAATCTTTGGGCTGATAAAACAAAACCCCATCATCACTGCACACCAGCCTTAAATGAGACAGCGTTGTTAAATAATCTGCCCCTATGTAATTAATAACTCTTGCATCACTAGCATCCAATTCGGGGTGATTTGAGTGAATTTCCATTATTTCAATACCCGCTTCAGTTAGAATTGGAAACGAGATTGCATCATCTTTTTGTATTGGTCTTTCAGCAACTCTAACAATCATCCATGTTTTTCCCTCAAACTGAAACACTCCAGGATTGAGAAGGCAAGCTATCTGTAAACTTTCATGACTAGGCAATAAATCCGAAGGAGACAGTAATGGATTTTGAGGAAAACGCTTTGCAATATCTTTCATACCATTCTAGATTATTGGTTTTTAGAACAAAAAATCATTCTGATTTTAGCACTCATGTACCATATCAAACTATTCACTAAGATATAAATGATTATTGGAAAAAGCTTTTGTTCCTGATCCTTTTTTTTGTTTAAGCTTAGATTATTGCGCAAAAAAAAAGTCTTTTCTGTTAAGAAAAGACTTTTAAACAATGTGCGGTCTGGACGGGACTCGAACCCGCGACCCCATGCGTGACAGGCATGTATTCTAACCAACTGAACTACCAAACCTTGTTTTATGCGGTTGCAAAGATACAATAGATTTTCTTTTACGCAACTATTTATTAATACAAAGAACAAAAAAAATTCTCTTAAAAAAATCAAAAAAGCCATCCGTAGATTCCGAATAAATTCAGAAACATTGGAAAGCTTTTCATTGGTCTAACTACAAACCGATCTCGTTCTAAACGAGAAAACAACACAACTAGCTTTAGATACCTTATTTGGGCAAAAAAGCCCCGCTAAAGCGGGGCTTTTCCCAATATTGCGGTCTGGACGGGACTCGAACCCGCGACCCCATGCGTGACAGGCATGTATTCTAACCAACTGAACTACCAAACCTCTGCTTTATTGCGGTGGCAAAGATACAATAGATTTCCGTTTACACAAGACTTTTATCAGAGAATTTTAAAAAAATTTCAGTCTTACTATCCAAAGTTTTGTTTTTCAACTAAATAAGCTGTCAAAATTTTATCAAAACTTTCGCCAACTCCCACAGGAATATACTTTATTTTGTTTTGAGCACACGTCAAAGCGAGTTTTTTGAAGTAATCTCCAACCGTTTTTTCGTATTCCTCTTTGACATTATCTGCAAAAAAAACTACTTCGTCACCTGTTTCTACATCAATAAATTTCCTTGGACTATTATCAAAATCAAATTGCAGCTCCGTTTCTTTATCAATTACATGAAACAAAACCACTTTGTGTTTATTATGCTTTAAATGCTGCAAAGCGTTAAATAATGCTTCTTCATCTTCAGACTGAAACATATCTGTAAATAAAATAATCATCGAACGCCTGTGAATCTTCTCTGCAATTTGATGTAGATAGGTAATAGTATCCGTCTGTTTTTTCTCTTTGAAATTATCCAAAAGTGATTCCAGTTTATTCAAAATCATTCTGTGATGACGGTCACTTCCTTTTTCGGGCGCATAGTATTCATAACTATCCGAAAAAACACTTAAACCCACTGCATCCCTCTGTTTTTTCAATAAATTCATCAAAACTGCCGAAGCCAGTACCGCAAAACCTATTTTGCTTTCATAGAATTGCTGGTCGCTTTTCAACTTTGGATAATGCATCGATGAGGAATTGTCAATAATGACATGACATCTCAAGTTGGTTTCTTCCTCATACCGTTTGGTATAAAGACGATCGGTTTTTGCAAACAGCTTCCAATCGATGTGTTTTGTAGTTTCTCCCGTATTATAAACTTTATGTTCGGCAAACTCAGCCGAAAAACCATGAAACGGACTCTTGTGCATTCCCGAAATAAAACCTTCCACTACTTGGTTGGCCAATAATTCCAGATGCTGGAAACTTGATATTTTTTCTATCTGCGATTCGATCTTCATATTTCAAATGTATAAAAAAGTTGATTACACTACATCGTGCAGTGGACAATTTAAAAGTAAACTGTTAAATGGTTTTTCATTTTTTAACCACTAAGAAATTATATATCATTTAGCCTAACCGACTTAATTATTTAATGGAAAATTAATGTCCTTAATCAATACAAACTGTCTTTTATATTTTTCCTTATTCTAGCCGCTTCAAAGGAAAAGAAAAAAACAGGCCTTTTTTATATCCCTAAATGAAATGACTACTCCATCAAAATTATTTCAAACAAAAAAGGCCTGACAAAATCAGGCCTTTTAAAATTATTTCAATCTAGATTACAATAATGCATCTAAACTATCTGCGTACGTTTGTTTTGGAGCTACTCCAACTTGTTTCCCAACAACCTCTCCGTTATGGAAAACTAATACTGTCGGAATGTTTCTAACACCATATTTTGCAGCAAATTCCTGGTTGGCATCTACATCAACTTTCCCAACAACAACTTTCCCTTCGTACTCGCTGCTCAGTTCGTCAATGATTGGCCCGACCATTCTACAAGGACCACACCATGCTGCCCAAAAATCTACCATTACCGGTTTATCTGATTTCAAAACTACTTCATCAAAAGTAGCATCTGTTATTGCTAATGCCATACTGATTTTATTTAATGTTTAATGCTTATTATTAAAACTAGAGTACAAATTTAGAAATTAAAACCCAACCATACGTCATTCCAAAATTAGTTTTCATTATAAATGTATTGCTAATTGTTATTTTCAAAATGATTTGGAGCTATTTCCAGCTGTACACTATATCTGTTGTCCCGAACCCCGGGACAACAGGATGCCGTTTCCATCTGGGCTAGGATATTTGCATTCAAGATATTTTATCCAACAAAAAAAGACCCTCTTTGCAGAAGGTCTTATTATATATTGCAATGCTTTTATTTATAAACTGTATTTCAAACCGAAAGTAAAACCTAAACCGGAAATTCCAACATATGAACTGATATCATTCATTGCATCATTAGGTCTTGTTGTATCGGTAGAAATATTAGCAGTAGTTGTATTTGGGTTAAACAAATAATGATTTGAACCGCTATTTAACTGCTCAACATAATCTACATGGCTTGCAGAATAAGATGCATCTGGGCGGAATGAGGTAGGAACATTCAATTTATCTACACCGTTCTCTGTATATTCCTTTGTTTCTTTTGATTTTCCGTGCACAGTAAAATTACGATATTCAACCTCAGCAAAAAGAGAAATATTTTTACCTACTTTGTATGAAGTTCCCAAAGCTGCCATAAAGCCAACTGTTGGATTTGGCAACACTACATCTTTTGCATAAGCATTTACTGTTCCAGCTGGACTAGTGTATGTTCTCTTTGTTTCAATAGTCAAATCACCTACGACAGGAACAATAACTCCAACTTTGGTATAAGGCTCAAATCCTTTAGTTTCACCAAGGAAGAGAACAACAGCAGGCGCAAGGTCAAAGGCAGTGATTTTGCCTTCAGCAGTACCAGTCGCAAAAACTGGACCCGGCGCAACCAATCTATTTACAGTTTCAACCATAGTTTTGCTTTTACTGCTAAAATAATTAAATCCCATCTCGACACCTAATCGTGGTGAAAAACGGTACCCAACATTTAAACCTGTGCGAAAGCCTTCTCCAAAAGAGCCATGATTTGTTTCTCTTGAAACTAAAGTAGTTCCATTTGCAGCATATACATCCGTATTTGGCAATGCACCCGAAACAATTGGAAATTCTGTAGCTGCAGTCTGCATAAAGTAAGAACCTCCTAATTTGAAATACCAAGTTTCTGGCTTACTATCTGGAGTGCTTGTCTGTCCCACCATAGTAATAGCAGAAACCAATAATCCTAATAAAAATAATTTTGTCTTCATTTTTGAAATTTATATTTTCACAAAATTATATTTAATACCTTTTCGCATAACAGCACCTGCTCGAATAACATATAATGATTGCTTTTTCATAAATATTTTAAACAATACTCTTGTTTCTTGTTAAAAAAATAACTAAAATTTGTAAATATTACAAAAATAACTATGTAAGGAATTTGTTTAAACTACAGTTTAATCTTTCAAAATATTTAAGAACACGCTTTTAATCGTATATTTTTCCTCAAACTGCTGATAATGTGTCATTTTTTTATTTTTAAAAGTAAACTGATGACGAAGAATTTTAACTAAAAAAAGTAAACACTGTTAAAATGTTTTTTCCCCATTATTTAACTCATAAAAAAATCCCAACATCAAAAGATAATTGGGATTAGTGTTTATAGCAATATGGCTTACTATTTAACGTCCATTAATTCGACATCAAAAATTAAAATTGCATTAGGCGGAATAACCCCGCCAGCACCAGCTGGTCCATATCCTAAATCTGATGGGATTACAAAGCGGGCTTTATCTCCCACTTGCAGCAAAGCAATACCTTCGTCCCAGCCTTCTATTACTTGACCTTGACCTAATCTAAATTCAATTGGTTTTTTTCTTGGGTAAGAAGAATCAAAAACTTTACCGTTTTCTAATGAACCTTCGTAATGAACAGCAACGGTTTTACCATTTTCTGCTTTTTTACCAGAACCTCTCTGGATAAATTGGTAACGCAGACCGCTTTCTGTTTTTTCAAAACCAGCAGCTAATGTTTCCATTTTTGCTTCAGATTCTGCTTTTGCAGCTGCTTCTCTTTTCATACGGGCACCTTTTAAACCAATAAAAGCTTCAATAGCATTCCATTTTTGAGCTTCTTCTCCAACTCTGATAATTTCTACTGTATCCAATGAATCACCTTGAGCAACGGCATCAACTACATCCTGTCCTTCTATTACATGTCCAAAAACAGTATGCTTGTTATCTAACCAAGAAGTTGGTACGTGCGTGATAAAAAATTGAGAACCGTTAGACCCTGGACCAGAATTAGCCATAGAAAGTACCCCTGGTTTATCGTGTTTTAAGGATGGATGAAATTCATCATCAAATTTATAACCCGGATCTCCAGTTCCAGTTCCTTTTGGGCATCCACCCTGAATCATAAAATCTGGAATTACTCTATGAAAATTCAATCCATCATAGAATTTCTGCCCTTGAGGTTTTACTTTGTTTTCCATATTTCCTTCTGCCAGAGCAACAAAGTTACCTACAGTTCCAGGTGTCAAATCGTGTGTCAGTTTTACTAAAATTGAACCTTTTGCGGTGTTGAATTTAGCGTATATTCCGTTTTCCATTGTGTTTATTTTTTGTTGAGGCGCAAATTTACAAAAATAATTAGAGTTGGCGATTTGCAAATACTTTGATTTTCATAATTCACGGATCAGTATGTCTTTTTCTGCATAAAATCCTCCCGAACTGGGCTAAAAACATCAATCAGCAGACCATCTTCCAGACAAAGTACCCCGTGAATGGCATGGGGCGGAATATAAAAGCAGTCACCTTCCTTCATTACTTGGGTCACATTACTAATAGTTACTTCAAAAACGCCTTTGGCAACATTGGTCACTTGCGAATGATAATGTTCATGCAATGTTCCTATGGCGCCTTTTTCGAAAAGCACATTGACCATCATAATAGAATCATCATAGCCCATTATTTTGCGTTTTATACCATCGCCGACTGATTCCCATTCGAGATCTTCATCTTTTATAAATTCTTTGCTTGCGCCAAAACTCTGCATAATGCTTTTTTTTCTGTTAAAAATATGTTGGGGATGCTTATTCTTGTACAAAAATAACTCATTGATTTACAATTTAAACAATATCAATATTATTTAAATGAAACCTGTGAGTTATCCGGTAACCTTGAACGAATATTTATTTTCTACATATATCTTCAATAAATTTTGATAAAATAATCTTTATACACTACAGGAATATTAATTGTATAAAGATATAGGCACTCCATATAGGCATTTGCTTTATCTGGATAGTTTGCAAAATCAAAAAAAAATTACTAGGCTTCATAGTAGTCGCCATACTATCATTATGGCGTGGCTCTCAATTCTGCAGGCGATACCTCTATTATAGATAGGCACGCCTTCAGTTTTCGTAGGCTCACCTATCGTTTTGCCAGGAGATGCCTTTAAAATGGATAGGTGACCCTCTTAATTTTAAAGGCCAGCCTGCGATTTTCATAGGTGCAGCATATCAATTGTTTAGGCTCGCCTATGCTTTGGGTAGGCTCGCCTATCAAAATCATAGGCAAGCCATGATTTTGATAGGCGTTGCTATTAACAACTTATTTAAAC
This sequence comes from Flavobacterium aestuarii, assembly GCF_040049115.1. Taxonomy (NCBI): domain Bacteria; kingdom Pseudomonadati; phylum Bacteroidota; class Flavobacteriia; order Flavobacteriales; family Flavobacteriaceae; genus Flavobacterium; species Flavobacterium aestuarii. The sequence goes on along the minus strand of NZ_JBDLZZ010000007.1, from coordinate 265,441 downwards.
TCCTCCAAAAATTATTTTGAAACAAGTAACCTATAAATCCAAAAAGCAATCCGCTGCTCCTAAAAAAACTAATTCAGCTTGAAATTAATCTGCATTTTTTCCAGTTCAAATAATAATTCATTCGAGATCTGAACCTTAAGTTTTCGGCTTGGCATCGCTAATTTAGTGACCACTTTAATTTCTTCGACTTCGGTGACTTGTTTGGCTTCGGTTATTTCACCAGCTTCTTCATTTTCTTCTGCAAATGCTTCTTCATCCGTTTCAAATTCGGGAGTTGTTTCGACAAGACGCTTTATTTTTTCGAGTTCCATGATTTCAAAAGCTACAGTATTATCACCTTTATACTCTTGGAAAAGATGATTCAGCTTATGAACAAGTTCCGCTTCGATATCTTTAATATTCAATAAAAGAATGAGTTTTTTAGCAAAAGTACTCAGTACATCCTGCAGATACTGCACTAAAACAAACTGCATTCTAGGCTCTGCCCGTTTACCGGTTTCCTGATTTACCCAGCCTTCTTTAATCAGCACTTTCATGAAAGTGAAATTGTTCTGAATAAAGAAATGCCTGAACTTCAAATACTCTTCCCCGAAAATCTTGAACTCGTAACTCTCGTCATATCCTTCAAGGACAAAAGTCCCCCAGCCTTTTCCGTTCTTCGCAACTCGGTGCTGTACATTGGTAATAATTCCGCCAAAAGTCAGGTTCTTGCCTACATACTGTTCCATATTTTTCAATGCTTCCAATTTTGCATTGCAGAAATATTTCATCTCAAATTTATAATCGTCCAACGGGTGCCCAGAAATATAAATCCCTACCACATCTTTTTCCTTTGCCAGTTTTTCCATCGTGCTCCAGTCTTCACATGGAGGCACAACAGGTTCGGCAATCTGAACATCACTGCTTTCGCCAAACAGACTTACCTGTGAGGAATTCTCGTTTTCCTGATATTTGGAACCATAACGCATGGCTTTTTCGTAAAAGGTAATTCCGTCGCCATCATCGTGAAAATATTGTGCTCTTGTAGTTCCCTCAAAAGAGTCAAAACCACCAGCTAATGCCAGGTTTTCAATCGCTTTTTTATTGGCTGCACGCAGATCAATACGTTTAGCCAAATCAAAAATCGATTTGTATTTTCCGTCTTTTCTGTTTTCCACAATTGTAGCAACAGCTCCTGAACCCACACCTTTAATCGCTCCCATCCCGAAACGAACCGCATAATCATCATTTACGGTAAATTTATAATACGACTCGTTCACACAAGGACCCAAAACCTGAAGTCCCATGCGTTTACATTCTTCCATGAAAAACGATACTTGCTTGATATCGTTCATGTTATTCGAAAGCACTGCAGCCATATATTCTGCTGGGTAATGGGCTTTCAGATATGCGGTTTGATAGGCAATCCAAGCATAGCAGGTCGAGTGCGATTTATTAAACGCATAACTCGCAAAAGCTTCCCAGTCTTTCCAGATTTTCTCCAAAATCTTCGCATCATGTCCTTTTGCAGAAGCCTGTTCAACAAACTTCGGTTTCATTTTATCAAGAACGTCCTTTTGTTTCTTACCCATAGCTTTACGCAAAACGTCAGCTTCACCTTTGGTAAATCCTGCCAGTGACTGGGACAAAAGCATTACCTGCTCCTGATAAACGGTAATTCCATAAGTCTCTCCCAAATATTCTTCGCAGGCATCAAGATCGTATTTAATTTCTTCCTCACCGTTTTTTCTGCGAACGAATGAAGGAATATATTCCAAAGGTCCCGGACGATACAAGGCGTTCATTGCAATCAAGTCCCCAAAAACTGTTGGCTTCAGATCCTTCATGTATTTCTGCATTCCGGGTGACTCGTATTGGAAGATTCCAACGGTTTCACCTCTTTGGAACAGCTCATAAGTTTTGATATCATCAATCGGGAAAGTGTCGGGATCAAGTTCAATTCCGGTTCGGTATTTTACCAACTTAACAGTATCTTTTATCAGAGTCAGGGTCTTCAGACCCAAGAAATCCATTTTCAACAGTCCCGCACTTTCGGCAACCGAGTTATCAAACTGCGTTACATATAAATCGGAATCCTTTGCGGTAGTAACAGGAACATAATTGGTAATATCCGATGGCGTGATAATCACCCCGCAGGCGTGAATACCGGTATTTCGCATCGAGCCTTCCAGAATTTTTGCCTGCTGAATAGTTTCTCCTGCCAAATCATCTTCATTGGCAATAGCGATTAATTCTTTTACAAGTTCAAACTCATCAGCACCTTTTAATGCTTTTTTTACCTCATCTTCTGATTCAGAAAGGAAACGTGCCAAATTCCATTTAGACGGCATCATTCCCGGAATCAGTTTTGCAATTCTATCCGCTTCAAATAACGGCAAATCGAGTACACGCGCCGTATCACGAATCGCTGATTTGGTTGCCATTTTACCATAAGTGATAATCTGCGCCACCTGATTGGCACCATATTTATTGATTACATAATCCATTACACGGCCACGGCCCTCATCATCAAAATCGATATCAATATCGGGCATGGACACACGATCCGGATTCAGGAAACGCTCAAAAAGCAGGTCGTACTTAATCGGGTCAATATTGGTAATTCCCAAACAATAAGCAACCGCAGAACCCGCTGCAGATCCACGTCCCGGTCCAACCGAAACATCCATTTTTCGGGCTTCGGCGATGAAATCCTGAACAATCAAAAAGTAACCCGGATATCCTGAATTGGAAATCGTCAATAACTCAAAGTCCAGACGCTCCTGAATTGATTCGGTAATCTCACCGTATCTTTTTCTGGCACCGATCATCGTCAATTCCCTCAAATAGGCATTTTCCCCGCGCACGCCATTGTCCTTTTCATCTTCGGGATCAACAAACTCTTCGGGAATATCATATTTAGGAAGCAATACATCTCGATAAAGAGAATAACCCTCAACTTTATCTACAATTTCCTGAATGTTGATAATCGCTTCGGGCAAATCGGCAAAGAGTTTTTTCATCTCTTCGCCCGACTTATAATAGTATTCCTGATTCGGAAGTCCATAACGATATCCTCTGCCTCGGCCAATTGGTGTTGCCTGTTTTTCTCCGTCTTTTACACACAGCAAAATATCGTGCGCATTGGCATCTTCCTTATTTAAATAGAAAGTATTATTGGTCGCAATCAGCTTAACATTGTGCTTTTGCGAAAATTCAATCAAAGTCTTGTTAACACGGTTTTCATCTTCCTGATTGTGGCGCATTACTTCAAGATAAAAATCATTCCCGAATTGCTCTTTCCACCAAATCAAAGCCTCTTCGGCTTGGTTTTCACCGATGTTCAGAATTTTACTTGGAATCTCTCCGTATAAATTTCCGGACAGTACCATGATGTCTTCCTTGTATTTTTCGACTATCGTTTTATCGATTCTTGGAACATAATAAAAACCATTCACATAGGCTATCGAAGCCATTTTGGCCAAATTATGATAGCCATTTTTATTTTTAGCCAATAAAACTACTTGGTAGCCATTGTCTTTTTTGGATTTATCCAAATGATTATCACAAATATTGAATTCACAGCCTACAATCGGTTTGATTTCGGTTTCGGTTGGTTCTTCACCAGCCTCGGCCAAAGCTTTATTTTTGGCAGAAGCACCTTTGTTGTGGTTCATCACTGCACTCACAAAATGGAAAGCTCCCATCATGTTTCCGGTGTCGGTCATGGCCACTGCCGGCATGCCATTTTTGGCGGTAGCCGATACCAGATTGCCAATTCCGATAGTCGACTGCAAAACCGAAAACTGCGTATGGTTATGCAGATGCGCAAACTTGGCTTCTTTTAAACCTTGCTTATCCGAATCGGAAACAACAGTTTGTATATCATCAGAAGCTAATGCTTTCAGCTGCTCTCTGATGGCATCCGAAGCCTTTTTCAGATTGATGTGTTTTAATCCGATTATTGGAATTTCCTTCGGATTTTTATTTTGGAATGCTTCGAAATAATCCTTTGGAACATCAAGTTCTTCCTTGGTAAAAACTTCACGTCGGACTAATTCCAAAAAACAGCGGGTAGTTGCCTCAACGTCGGCGGTGGCGTTGTGCGCTTCCGCAAAAGGGACGCTGAATAAATATTCGTGTAATTCGGTCAAGGTTGGCAGTTTGAATTTTCCTCCACGGCCTCCCGGTAGTTTCAATAACGAGGCTGTAACCTCAGTACAGGTGTCCAGAACCGGCATCGAACTCATTGGGGAATCGACCCCCATTCGATGCAGTTCGGCTCCCATAATATTTATGTCGAAACCTAAATTCTGCCCTACTATAAACTTTGCTTTTCCTAATGCAACATTGAATTTCTCCAAAACTTCCATTAACGGAATACCGTCGTGTTGCGCCAATTCGGTCGAGATTCCGTGAATACGCTCGGCATCATACGGTATATTAAAACCCTCTGGCTTTACCAAATAATCCTGATGCTCGATAAGCGTTCCCATCTCGTCATGTAACTGCCAAGCGATCTGTATACAGCGAGGCCAGTTATCAGAATCGGTGATGGGCGCATCCCAGCGCTTAGGTAAACCGGTAGTTTCGGTATCGAATATTAAGTACATACGTTTAAATAACAAAAATTAAAAGTCCAAATTCAAAGTTTTGAATCCTATAAATCATTGACTTTGTGAGCCATAAAAAACAATACAATCACAAAATGGCAGAAATCAAATTTAGTCTTTTTATGGGGAAAGAGACAGGGAAATTATCAACAAAAATAAAGAGAATTAAATTGCCAGGAATAACATGAATCATTTCCAACGGATTAAAATCCGTTGCTACAAAATGAGCCGTTCCTACGGGACTTTTTCGGTACAGAGCCGTAGGCTCGAATCATATTGTAGGGATGGATTTTAATTCCATCCAATTGAAATCAGCATTTATATAATCGTCAAATTTTTCAATTTCATACGTAATTCGGTCTTTTCTCTAACATTGCAAATGCTCCTGCGAGCGCGTGAGGGATAGAAATAAGCTACCGAAGTAGCATGGATAGCCCGACAGCGCTGGGGAAAGGGGCTGTATATGCGGTACTATAAATAAGCCCCTTTTCTCAGCGGTGGCACGCCCAAATGTTTTTCAATTTTATAGCATTGGTTTCTTTTCAAAAAACCTACATTCCAGTCAAATATTTATCTCTTATCATTTTTTGGATGTCGTAGTATTTTTTGAAAAAATAATACTCTTGGAGAACATCATTTTCTTTGAAAAAAACAAAATTATATTTCAAAAAAGAAGCAGAATTTTAAATATGAATCTAACTATTTGTTACTATTTAATTTTAAAATGTTACATTTTTTAAACCAAAAACTGTTATTTTATAGCACAATAGCGATAAATTTGCCAATTATTAAAAACAACAGTAAACTCAGTGCCAGTTGTTCCATTTAAAAAAAAGTATTGCCATTTGTAAATAGTTCTCTTTCCAAAATAAAGCAGTAACCGTTTGCTATCCAAAAAACAGAATTGTTTGGGTATCGTATAAAACGAAATATTGCAATTGACGGCAGTATAACTTTTTTTTACTTTTGAACTTCTATTATAATTACATCAAGTTTCTGTGGTTATACCAATTACAATTAAAAAAAAACAAAATGAGTAAGACATTATTTGACAAAGTATGGGATTCACATGTAGTGCGTAAAATTGAAGATGGGCCAGATGTGTTTTTTATTGACCGCCATTTCATCCACGAAGTTACGAGTCCTGTTGCATTTTTAGGATTAAAATCCAGAGGTGTAAAGGTTTTGTACCCAGAGCGTACTTTTGCCACTGCCGATCACAACACACCAACTATAAACCAGCACTTGCCTGTTGCTGATGCTTTATCTGCAAACCAGTTAAAAGCGCTGGAAGACAATGCTACCGAATACGGAATTTCACACTGGGGATTAGGCCACCAAAAAAATGGAATTGTACACGTAGTAGGTCCAGAAAACGGAATTACTCTTCCTGGTTCAACTATTGTATGTGGTGATTCTCACACTTCTACTCACGGTGCTTTTGGAGCGATTGCTTTTGGTATCGGAACTTCAGAGGTTGAGATGGTACTTTCTACTCAATGTATTATGCAGCCAAAACCTAAAAAAATGCGTATCAATGTAAATGGTACTCTTAGCAAAGGTGTTGGTCCAAAAGACGTTGCTCTTTATATTATTGCGCAATTAACTACTTCTGGAGGTACAGGATATTTTGTTGAATATGCCGGTGATGTTTTCGAAAACATGACTATGGAAGGGCGTATGACTGTGTGTAACCTAAGTATCGAAATGGGTGCCCGTGGTGGTATGATTGCTCCTGACCAGACTACTTTTGATTTCCTTGAAGGAAGATTATATGCTCCTAAAGGTGAAGCTTGGACTAAAGCAGTTGAATACTGGAAAACTTTGAAAACTGATGCTGATGCTGTTTTTGATGCGGAATTAAACATCAAAGCGGAAGATATCGAACCAATGATTACTTATGGTACAAATCCTGGAATGGGAATTGGTATCACTAAACATATTCCAAGTGCTGACCAAGTGGAAGGCGGTGAGGAAACTTATAAAAAATCGTTAGCTTATATGGGCTTCCACGAAGATGATGTGATGATCGGTAAACAAATCGATTATGTTTTCTTAGGAAGCTGTACAAACGGACGTATTGAAGATTTTAGAGCTTTTGCTGAAATTGTAAAAGGCCGTAAAAAAGCGGATAACGTTACTGCTTGGTTAGTTCCAGGTTCACACGTTGTTGAAGCTCAGATTAAAGAAGAAGGTATTTTGGATATTTTGACTGAAGCAGGATTTGTACTGCGTCAGCCAGGATGTTCTGCTTGTTTGGCAATGAACGATGATAAAGTTCCTGCCGGAAAATATGCAGTGAGTACTTCAAACAGAAACTTTGAAGGACGTCAGGGTCCAGGTTCAAGAACGTTGCTAGCTTCTCCAATTATGGCAGCAGCAGCGGCAGTTACTGGAAAATTGACAGATCCAAGAGAACTTTTTTAAAGGATTTATGAATGCAGATCAACGATTTTTGATTTCAGATTTCGTTAACCGCATCAAAATATTTTAAAATTCAATTTACATTTTACAAAAAAAACATTAACGCTTTTTGTTTTAAATCTAAAATCAGAAGTCGTTAATCAAAAATCAAAAATCAAATGGCATACGATAAATTTAATATACTTACCAGCAGTGCAGTGCCGCTGCCGATAGAAAACGTAGATACAGATCAAATTATTCCAGCACGTTTTCTTAAAGCTACAAAACGTGAAGGTTTTGGAGACAATCTTTTCAGAGACTGGAGATACAACGGAGATGATACTCCAAAAGCAGATTTCGTTTTAAACGATGCTACTTACTCTGGAAAAATCCTTGTTGGAGGAAAAAACTTTGGTTCAGGTTCATCACGTGAGCACGCTGCTTGGGCAGTTTACGATTACGGATTCCGTGCTGTGGTTTCTTCTTTCTTTGCAGACATTTTTAAAGGAAACTGTCTGAACATTGGTGTTTTACCAGTACAGGTAAGCCCAGAATTTGCTGAAACTATTTTCAAAGCTATCGAAGCTGATCCAAAAACAGAATTGGAAATCAATCTGCCAGCACAGACTATTACTTTATTAGCAACAGGACAACAAGAATCTTTTGCCATTAACGGATACAAAAAGAACAATATGATCAACGGATTTGATGATATTGATTACTTGCAGAATATTAAAGAAGATATTACTGCTTTTGCAGACAAGCTTCCTTACTAAAAAACCATCTTGTAGTTGAATTAAAATTATTGGAAAATAAAGGTCAATTTTAATAACACCCGACAGGTTTTAAAAATCTGTCGGGTTTATAAATAAAAATAAGTATGGTTTTAGAAATGGCTGTTCTTCTGGTAAAAAAGATAGAATAAAAGTCTTAAAAAACAAATGAAAGCAAACAAACACATTCAAAGAGACGGACAGGAATCCAAAAAGGTATTTGATAGAAGCCTTGCCAATGATTACAGGCATTTGTCTTCTATTTTAAAACCTGGGCTGAAAGTTCTCGACATTGGATGTGCCACTGGTTTTATTTCTAAAGATATTGCTGAAATAGTTGGCGAAAACGGAAAAGTTACAGGAATTGACAATACTGAAAGCTTGATTTTGAACGGAAGGGAAGTACATCAAAAGGTAACCAATCTGGAATTAATTCATACTGATTTATTTGATTTTAATCCAGAGGAAAAATTTGATTTAATCGTTTCGGCAAGAACACTTCAATGGTTAAACAATCCTAAAGAAGCTTTGGTAAAAATGAAATCGTTACTAAAACCTAATGGTCAAATTTCGATTTTGGATTATGACCATACTAATTTAGACTGGAATCCGTCGCCTCCGGAAAGCATGCAGGAATTCTACAATATATTCTTAAAATGGAGAGCCGATGCCGGAATGAATAATAGAATTGCAGAAGATTTACCGAATTTATTAGAAGAAGCAGGTTTTCACTCGGTTGAAAAAATCAATTCGGATGAGTTATATACTAAAGAAAGAGAAGATTACAAATCGAAAATAGGGATTTGGTCTAAAGTTGCCGATTCACCTCAAATGGTTGAAGAAGGTTATTTAGACAATGATTTGCGATTGAAAGCTATAGAAGAATATAATCATTGGGTAGAAACAAAAGCAGTTTCTATGACAATGAAATTAAATGAAGTGCGGGGAAGAGTATAAAATTTGCTGAAGGCAAAAAACAACATAATAAAACATACAATACCCTTTTTATAAAGGTTTTATAGAATAGCAATAATGGAAAAAAGAAAAATTGAAATAATGGATACGACGCTTCGAGATGGTGAACAGACCTCGGGAGTATCCTTTTCGGCAGCAGAAAAATTAACCATTGCGCAATTATTGCTTGAAGAATTACATATTGACCGTATTGAAATTGCATCGGCTCGAGTGAGCGAAGGTGAATTTCAAGGGGTAAGCGGCATCATGTCCTGGGCCGCAGAAAAAGGCTACACCAATCGTATCGAAGTACTGGCTTTTGTAGATGGCGGAATTTCTATCGAATGGATGAAAAACGCTGGAGCCAAAGTGCAGAATCTTTTGACAAAAGGTTCATTAAACCATTTGACCCATCAGTTAAAAAAGACGCCTGAACAGCATTTTACCGAAATCGCAAAAACAATTGCATTGGCCACTGAAAATGGAATTTCAACCAATGTTTACCTGGAAGACTGGAGCAATGGTATGCGTAATTCTCCAGAATATGTTTTTCAATATTTGGATTTCTTGACAACACAGCCTGTCAAAAGAATATTATTGCCTGATACTTTGGGAGTGTTAATTCCATCAGACACTTTTGAATTTATTTCAAAAATTACAGCAAAATATCCAGACATTCATTTTGATTTCCATGCGCACAACGATTACGATTTGAGCGTTGCCAATGTTATGGAAGCTATAAAAGCAGGTATCAGCGGACTGCACGTTACTGTAAACGGAATGGGAGAACGCGCTGGAAATGCACCGCTGGAAAGTACTGTTGCGGTGATTAATGATTTTATGCCTGAGGTAAAAATCAATATCAAGGAATCGTCTCTATACTCCGTAAGTAAACTGGTTGAGACTTTTACCGGTTATAGAATCCCAGCCAATAAACCTATCGTTGGAGATAATGTTTTTACACAAACTGCCGGCATTCATGCAGATGGTGACAACAAAAACAATTTATATTTTAATGATCTGCTTCCAGAACGTTTTGGAAGAAAACGTAAATATGCTTTAGGAAAAACATCCGGAAAAGCCAATATCGAAAAAAATCTGCAGGAATTAGGATTAAAACTTAACCCTGAAGATTTGAAATTAGTTACCCAAAGAATTATCGAATTGGGTGATAAAAAAGAAACGGTTACCAAAGAGGATTTACCTTATATCATTTCGGATGTTTTGGACAGCCAGACGTATAAGGAAAAAGTTGTAGTGGAATCGTATTTATTATCTCATGCCAAAGGACTTCGCCCTTCTACAACACTCTGCCTAAAAATTGACGGAGAAGTTTTTGAAGAAAGCGAGCAAGGTGACGGACAATTTGATGCTTTTATGAATGCCCTTTCAAAAATATATAAAGGCAGAAAAATGACGCTGCCAAAATTGATTGATTATGTAGTTCGGATTCCTCCTGGAAGCAGCTCGGACGCTTTGTGCGAAACGATTATCACTTGGACAGACAACGAAAAGAAATTCAAAACAAGAGGATTAGATTCAGACCAGACTGTAGCTGCAATCATTGCAACACAAAAAATGCTGAATGTAATTCATTAAAAAAGTTGCTAAGTTGCCAAGATTCTAAGTTGCTAAGTTTTTCTAACTTTCTTAAAATATTGGTAATTAAGTAACGTATACAATTATAAAGCTAAAAAATATTTAAAAAAGACTAAGCAAAAAACTTAAAATCTTAGTAACTCAGAAACTTAAAAATAAAAAACAATGAAATTCAACATTGCCCTTTTAGCCGGAGACGGAATCGGACCAGAAGTAGTTAACGAAGCAGTTAAAGTATCTGATGCTATTGCTAAAAAATTCAACCATGAAATCACCTGGACTCCAGCACTTACTGGAGCTTGTGCAATTGATGCCGTTGGAGTGCCTTACCCAGATGAAACTCACGAGGTTTGTATGGCTGCCGATGCTGTTCTTTTTGGAGCTATCGGACATCCAAAATATGATAATGATCCTAGCGCACCGGTAAGACCTGAGCAAGGTTTATTGCTGATGCGTAAAAAATTAGGTTTGTTTGCTAACGTTCGTCCAACTTTTACATTCCCTTCTTTGATCGATAATTCTCCATTAAAAAGAGAAAGAATTGAAGGAACTGATTTAGTTTTCTTAAGAGAATTGACTGGAGGAATCTATTTTGGTGAAAAAGGAAGAAAAGACGGCGGAGACACAGCTTTTGACAACTGCGTTTACACAAGAGCTGAAGTACAGCGTTTAGCTAAAAAAGGTTTTGAACTGGCAATGACACGTTCTAAAAAATTATGCTGTGTGGATAAAGCAAATGTATTAGAAACTTCACGTTTATGGAGAGAAACAGTACAGGCAATGGAAAAAGATTATCCAGAAGTAACTGTTTCTTACGAGTTTGTTGATGCTGTTGCAATGCGTCTAGTTCAATGGCCAAACTCTTATGATGTATTGATTACCGAAAACTTGTTCGGAGATATTTTGACAGATGAAGCGTCTGTGATTTCAGGTTCTATGGGATTAATGCCATCGGCATCTGTTGGAGAGCATACTTCTCTTTATGAACCAATTCACGGTTCTTACCCACAAGCTACAGGATTGAATATCGCTAATCCATTGGCAACTGTTTTATCTGCGGCTATGATGTTTGAAGATGCTTTTGGATTGAAAGACGAAGCAGAAGCTATCAGAGCTGTTGTAAACAAATCATTGGAACAGGGAATTGTTACTGAAGATTTGGCTGGAAAAGGCGCAAAAGCATATTCAACAAGTGAAGTTGGTGACTGGTTAGTTGCTAATTTGTAAAAATAATTTGCGTAAAGAGGCTGCAGTGCAATGTCTCTATCGTAAAAATCCAAAATAATTATAACAAAAAAGGTGCCAATTTGCATTGGCACCTTTTTATTATATGATTGAAAAAAATATTAATATCTTCCTCTGTCTCCACCACCACGGTTATCACCGCCACGGTTGTTTCCATAACCTCCGCGAGAATCACCGCCACGGTTGTTGTTAAAACTTCTTCTTTCGCCTTCTGGTTTTGGTTCAGATTTGTTTACAACGATAGCACGACCTTGAACAGTTGCACCATTCAATTCATCGATAGCTTTTTGAGCCTCACTGTCATTTGGCATTTCTACAAAACCAAATCCTTTACTTCTTCCAGTAAATTTATCAGTGATAATTTTTACAGAGTCAACTGCTCCGTAAGCCTCAAAAGACTCTCTTAAATCTGCTTCCTCAATACTAAATGGAAGGCTTCCAACAAAAATGTTCATATGTACTTATTTATAATATAAAAACAAATGTACTCTATTTTTTCTCTAATCAACTATTAATTAGCTTATTTATCAGATAATTTATAAAAACTCTCTGTTTCTGTAGGTTGCCCACTTTTTAATTTGACAATTTAAAACTGCCGTATGTGTTGGCAGTGATTTCAGTATCAATATAAAAAACACTGCCCAAATAATTCTCCGCTTATAAATTAATTTTACAGAATGTAAAGCTTTCCATCTTATCAATATTAAAAAACGTTAAAAATTCTTTGTCACACCTGCTTCAATGGTAACTGGGACTCTGTAAAATATTCCTTTTGTAAAGCTGACACTTTTTACTGCCAGAGGATCTGCCGACTCATTTTTGGCATTAAACTTAAACTCTCCGGTAATTGTGTGATTTGCAGCATCTACTTCTTTGATAATAATTTGACCATTGCCAATATTTTCGCTTGTTGAAAAAACAGTTGCATCATCTCCTTTTGTGGTCACTAACTCTACTTTATTAATGTCATTATCCCCAAGAATATAGGTTTTAGTTTCGATACTTCCTGTTTTCAATGTTAAAATATCATTCTTTTGATACGCTTCTATCGTCAAAGACCCATCAGATGACTGAACAGCAGTAAACAAGGTAGAACTCCATAGCACATTATCTTTTAATGCCTGGACTGCAGGGTTATTAAACTTTACCTGATCCTCACAGGAAGTTAAAACACAAAACACAGCTATAGCTGAAAAAAATCTACTTATATATTTTAAATTTAAATAATGGAATACTGCTTTCATAAGTTGTTTTCTTTTTTCAAAAATAGGATAAAAATTTAGCTAATAAACTATTACTCATTAAAATAATAAACTTTTTAGATTGTTTCAATAAAAAATGTATCTTTGCACCCTTAATTAATCGAGGTCGAGTACCTCAAAATTTAATCATACGATTATGTCAGTAAAAATTAGATTACAAAGACACGGTAAAAAACAAAAACCGTTTTACTGGGTTGTAGCAGCTGATGCTCGCTCAAAAAGAGATGGTAAATACCTGGAAAAAATTGGTACTTACAATCCAAACACAAATCCTGCAACTATCGAATTAAACTTAGATAGTGCTGTAAAATGGTTGCACAATGGTGCTCAGCCTACTGATACTGCAAAAGCAATTCTTTCTTACAAAGGAGCTTTATTGAAACACCACCTAGATGGAGGTATTCGTAAAGGTGCTTTGACTCAAGAACAAGCTGATGCAAAATTAGCTGCTTGGCTAGAAGCTAAAGCTGGAAAAGTTGATGCTAAAAAAGATGGCTTATCTAAAGCACAGGCTGATGCTAAAGCTAAAGCTTTGAAAGCTGAACAAGCTGTAAACGCAAAACGTATTGCTGATGCTGCACAAGCTGAAGCTGATGCTATTGCCGCTGCAACTCCTGCTGTTGAAGAAGAAGTTGTTGCCGAAGCTGAAGAAGCTCCTGCTGCTGAAGAAAATAACGAAACAACTGAAGCATAATTTAGCCGGCGAAAAATGCGTAAGGAAGATTGTTTCTATTTAGGCAAAATCGCCAAAAAATTTAGTTTCAAAGGGGAAGTCTTAGCTTATTTAGACACAGACGAACCTGAGTTATACGAAAACTTGGAATCAGTGTTTGTTGAATGCAGCAAACATCTGGTTCCTTTTTTTATAGAAAATAGTTCTCTTCACAAAAACGATTTCCTTCGCATTCGTTTTGAAGATATAAATACCGAAGAAGCTGCAGACAGCCTTGTAGGAAGCGATCTTTATCTTCCATTAAAAATGCTGCCAAAACTCACAGGCAACAAATTCTACTTCCATGAAGTAATTGGTTTTGAAGTAGAAGACAAACGTCTTGGCTATGTTGGAGAAATTCAATCTATAAACGACACTACAGCACAGCCCCTTTTTGAAGTACTTAAAGGTGATGCCGAAATCCTGATTCCAATGATTGATCATTTTCTAGTCAAAATTGACAGAGAAAACAAAAAAGTTATCATGGATTTACCAGAAGGATTAATTGAAATGTACTTGTAGAAAAGTTTATCGATAATTTACTTCGTCAATTCGCTTTGCTCGTGTGTTTAATCGGTTAATCTAAAAAATCTGCAATCAACAATCGCTAATCTTCATCTAAAATCTTCATCTAAAATCTCCATGTCCAAATTCCAATTCAAACAGTTTTCAATAGAACAAGACCGCTGCGCCATGAAAATTGGAACTGATGGTGTTTTGCTGGGTGCTTGGACTCCTATAGAAAACAATCCTTTCAGCATTTTAGATATTGGAACTGGAACTGGAATTATTGCCTTAATGCTAGCACAAAGAAGCGCTGCACAGCAGATTGACGCGTTGGAAATAGACGAAGATGCCTATGAACAAGCCACAGATAATTTCGAAAATTCCCCTTGGAATGACCGATTATTTTGTTTCCATGCTGGTCTGGATGAATTTGCAGAAGAACCAGAAGATGAATATGACTTAATTGTTTCCAATCCTCCTTTTTATAGTGAAGATTACAAATCAAATGACAATCAACGCGACTTAGCTCGTTTTCAAGATGCTATGCCTTTTGAAGAATTGATAGAAGCAGCCGCTTTGCTCCTTTCGGAAAACGGAATTTTCTCAGTTATAATCCCTTTTAAAGAAGAAGAAAATTTTATAGCTATTGCTAAAGAATGTGAGTTATATCCCTTAAAAATTACCCGTGTAAAAGGCACTTCTTTTACTGATACAAAACGTTCTTTGTTGGCTTTTTGCCGAGACGAAAGCACCCTAGCTATTGAAAATGAATTAATTATAGAAATAGAAAGACATAGCTATACCCCGCAATATAAAGAACTCACAAAGGATTTTTATTTAAAAATGTAAATCCGTTCCTTCGCTCTATTTACTACCTGACTCTTTTATTCATTTTTTTCAATAATATTGAATTTTAAATGATAAATGCTTATTGCACAAAAAAAAGCTCTGTTTTCAAAAAGGCTATTTAAAATTGTCTTTTTTAACCATAAATTTTTCATAAAAAAATATTAATTTTGATATGATTCAGACTTAAAATATAAGGATCAATCTATCTATGAAACAGATAACTGCTGACAGCATAAATAGATTAAAAGTTTTGAGAAATATTTAAAAAATTGAAACTATGAAAAACCAATTAACCCCCATCCTCTTTTTTTTATTTTCGCTGCATTTATTCGCTCAGAGTCCCACTATTTCCAATAAAAACTTTTCACTTGGCAGCTATGGCAGGGCTGGGATTGCAAAGTCACTTGGAGCTGCAAACACTGATTTCCCACAATCCCTTAATTTAAATGGAATGGGATCAATTGGGGGACGTTTCGAAGAAAATGATTATTTCGAATTGGTAACAGCATTACACTTTGATCCAGTTATTGCTGGCGGAGAAAAAACCAAAATCAATGTGCAGGCACGTTTTTCCTTCTATACCACTCAGGGTCAATTAATAGGCAACGTTTCTAATAAAGCAATTGGAGGAATTACAACCGCTTTGCCCGAAGTATATGCCGAGGCCAATAATATAATGGGCAGCGATTGGAGTGTATGGGCAGGAGCTAGACTAAACCGTGGCGATGATATACATATTATTGATCATTATTATTTTGATGACCATTCAGGACAAGGGATTGGAATCAAATACAAAAACACACAATTTTCACAGATTTTTACTGGCTCAATAGATACAACATCAACTTTACCCCCCAGCTTTTACCTCAATATTGTAAATGGTACTCCTACCTTAGGCTTACGAAATAGATATGTCTCTGTATTAGAACACAAAATAATGATAAAAGAAGGATATGTCAAGTTACTTGCCGAATATCAGCGACTTCCCGCAGGAACTGCGCAAGATGCTCACACTTTTTACAATTATCCTGCAGATAATGGCTATGTGGTTGGAGCAAAATATTTAAAAAATTTCCAGTCTAAAATACCTGGATCATTTAATGCAATTAGCGCACGTTACGGAACCGGGATAGCAAATGGCGGTGACGGAGGAAGCAGCCGAACCTATGTCACCTACGGAGCTCCTAATATCGAGACTAACAGCTTCAAGAAAGCCTACTCCTTGGCTTTAACAGAAACATTTTTACTACACCTCAACAAAAACTATTCCTTAAACGGTTATGCAATATATACAAAAAGCCGTGGTGCCAGCGATAGTTTAAACAAAGCTCCAGATTATCTTGGCAAACAATTGCTGTTTAATCGCAAGCAGGACATTGCTGCTGGAGCGAGAGGAACCTGGTTTATAAAAGACTGGCTGCATTTACTCCATGAATTTGATTTAGCATGGAGAAAAGATGGAACACAGGACTTTGCTCAGATGACAAAATTTACCATTGCGCCAACATTTGTTCCCACTGCGGTTCGTGATGTCTGGGCGAGACCTCATTTCAGGCTAGTTTATAGTGTAGCCCATTACAATAAGTTTGCGGCAGACAATCTTTACTCTCCATATCTCGCTCAAAGCGGTACCAAAGATTGGGGTCAATATATTGGAGCAAAAGTTGAATGGTGGCTTTGGTAACAAAAAAAAGTTCCAGTAATTTGTGATTTAAAATCATGTATTACTGGAACAATTTTTTAGTTAATCTGCAAGCAGCCTTTATTTTGATATGCAATAGGTATTCTCTGGATCTACATCTCCATCTGGAAAATTTTTGGCATGAAAAGTTCTTTTTACTGTAATGCAATCACCGTCGATGCTAATAATTGTCATTACAATTTTATCTCCGACCTCCATTTGTGATTCTACAAGCTTTTTAGTACAAGTAATTTCATATTCACAATCACTTAACCACTTAACACCCCAGATTAACTGAAGTACGCCGTTGTCATAACTTTCTTGGGTTGCACCTTTAATAGTAAAAGTTTTTTTGGGATAATCCGGATTATAGGCCTTCATGTTTTTTAGCTTACTGCAATCCAGCGTTTGAGAATATCCTATTGATCCTGCAAATAATAATAAAATAAGTGTAATTTTTTTTTTCATAATTTTAGGTTATCTGATTTGGGGTAAAACAGTCATTAGTAATAAGCAATATTACAAAATTGTATTTCTCTATCCAATATTTATGAACTCCTTTTGATATAGATTTGCAAAATATTATTTAGGGGCTTGCATCTTTTTTTTAATATATGAACATACCAACTAAATAAATTAGTTTTATAACATTTTGAATTAGTTTTGTTATATTTCTTTATGTAGATTTGTATCAATTAAAAACACTGTTTATGAGACCCGACTTATTTCAAGCCCCAGATTATTACAATCTAGATGATTTATTAAGTGAAGAGCACAAACTTGTTCGCGATGCTGCACGAGCGTGGGTTAAGCGCGAAGTTTCACCTATAATAGAAGAATATGCACAAAGAGCAGAATTTCCGAAGCAAATCATAAAAGGTCTAGGAGAAATAGGTGGCTTTGGTCCATATATTCCTGTAGAATATGGCGGAGCTGGACTGGATCAAATCTCTTATGGATTGATAATGCAGGAAATAGAACGTGGCGACTCAGGTGTTCGTTCTACATCATCAGTACAATCTTCCCTAGTGATGTATCCAATCTGGAAATATGGCACCGAAGAACAGA
The DNA here is from genome assembly GCF_040049115.1 of Flavobacterium aestuarii. Lineage (NCBI taxonomy): Bacteria > Pseudomonadati > Bacteroidota > Flavobacteriia > Flavobacteriales > Flavobacteriaceae > Flavobacterium > Flavobacterium aestuarii. Next base: position 247,796 of record NZ_JBDLZZ010000007.1, on the reverse strand, counting down.
GAATGAAATATCTTCCAAAGTTAGCTACTGGGGAATTCATGGGATGTTTCGGGCTTACTGAACCCAATCATGGTTCAGATCCTGGCAGCATGATTACTAATTTTAAAGATATGGGGAATTATTATCTTTTGAATGGCGCCAAGATGTGGATCTCCAATGCACCATTTGCAGATATTGCAATTGTTTGGGCAAAAAATGAAGAAGGAAGAATACACGGATTAATCGTAGAACGTGGCATGGAAGGTTTTACTACTCCCGAAACACATAACAAATGGTCGCTTCGCGCATCATCAACTGGTGAATTGATTTTTGACAATGTAAAAGTACCTAAAGAGAATTTACTGCCTAACAAATCTGGTCTTGGAGCGCCTCTTGGCTGCCTAGACTCAGCTCGTTACGGAATTGCCTGGGGAGCCATTGGAGCTGCAATGGACTGTTATGACACTGCTTTGCGATATGCCAAAGAAAGAATCCAATTTGACAAACCTATCGCAGGAACCCAATTACAGCAAAAAAAATTAGCCGAAATGATTACTGAAATCACTAAAGCACAATTACTTACATGGAGACTAGGGGTTTTAAGAAATGAAGGAAGAGCTACTACAGCCCAAATATCTATGGCTAAAAGAAACAATGTGGACATGGCCATTCATATTGCACGTGAGGCAAGACAAATGCTAGGAGGAATGGGGATTACTGGAGAATACTCTATTATGCGCCACATGATGAATTTAGAATCTGTAATTACTTATGAAGGAACTCACGATATCCATCTGCTAATTACCGGCATGGATGTAACAGGAATTCCCGCATTTAAATAACTTTAAATAGCTGATAAGCAAAAAGCTTCCTTTTAACAGGAAGCTTTTTTATCTTTATATCTTACTGAACAACAATTAATTGCCCCAAAAAAAGGAAAGCAAGTGTAAAAAATCAGTTCAAAAAATTAATTAATATTCAGAAAAATTCTTTAATTTTCAGGAGCAAGCTCTAATTCTAATCCGTCCAGACTTTCAGTGATAGGAATTTGACAGCCTAATCGACTGTTTGCTTTTACATAAAATGCTTCAGAGAGCATTGCTTCTTCATCATCACCCATTGCTGGCAATTCTACATCATTAAGAACATAGCATTGGCAAGAAGCACACATTGCCATACCTCCACAAGTACCTTCAACAGGAAGCTCATAGGCTTTACAAAGTTCCATTATATTCATTGCCATATCAGTAGGCGCCTGCAGATCATGTATTATTCCTTCTCTATCTTTAATTTTAATTAGAACGTCCATTTATTTTTATACTATTTGTTTTTTTAGAAATTGTGCCTCAATATACACAATTTAGCTTTTAACTTCAAGGTCAACCGCCATTTCTTTTCTATTTTCTTTATTTAATATTTTTAAGCCTATTATATCTGCCTGATTAATAATAAAAACAATTACAGCATTAGGAGCATAAGTGCCATCATGAGTTTTGAACACCAACTTTCCTTCATAGGTTAAATTAACCAATCCATTTTTATCTGTTTTGCTTTTGGTCTGTATTTGAGAAGTAAATTCAGCTGTCGTGTAGGCACTATTTTCCAGCATATTAGCTTTCCCTCCGCTTAGTTCCTTCAGAAATTCTGCATTCGAAATCTTCAATTGGCCTGTTCTATTAGAATAAACATCAATCATCCTGCTAAAATTTATCTCAGTCCAGGCATCATCAACATTTACATATGTTCTAGTAACAAATGCTTCCTGTATAGGTTCTTGTCCAAATGTTTTACAAAGGCTCAATAATAAAACGATCACTAAATAAAGCTTTTTCATAATTCAAATTTGTAGGTTAGTGTTACAAATGTAAATTTTTATTTGAAAAAACAGCTCTAAAAAATTTGAATTATTTATACTGTTTTTTACACATAATAAAAAAAACAGCGGTATTATTGGCAATTCGTTAATGATAATCTTTAAAAAAACCTCTTTTGATTACGTTTTAACAAGTAGAAGATATTAAATTATAAGAGGCAGATATGATTTTTATCATTTTATCAGTTAATTTTTTTTATTAATAATTTTTATGATATTTAAGATAAATTTGCCTTTTTAAACTTTACAAAACATTAACCACTGTTTCAATTTGAGGAGCATATTTTTTTATGGTAGTTTCTACTCCTGCTCTCAAAGTCATCTGATTAACACTGCAGCTGGTACAAGCTCCTTCCAGGCGGACTTTTACATGTTTGCCTTCATCAATTGAAATGAGCTTAATATCTCCTCCATCCGAATTCAAAAAAGGCCTTATTTCATCTAGCGCTTTCAAAACATTGTTTGTTAATTCTTCTGTTTTCATAGGTTGTTGTATATTATTTGCCATCTGTATATTCCAGATAAAATCACATTGAGTGATTTATTTTATTTATAATAGCATTAATTCCGTCAGGCATGCTTGTTATTTCTTAACTGCTGAACATCCGGCCATTGTAGTAATCTTGATTGCTTCTGTAGGTTGCAAGTTTTCATTTCTGTTAACAACTTCGCTAACAACGTTGCGTGTAATCTCATCAAAAACATTTTCAATTACAGAACCTGTTTGTAATGCAGCAGGCCTGCCATAATCGCCCGCTTCACGAATAGATTGAACAATTGGAACTTCTCCCAGAAATGCTACCCCTAAATCTGTGGCCAGATCTTTTGCTCCTTCTTTACCAAAAATATAATATTTGTTATCAGGTAATTCTTCCGGAGTAAAGTAGGCCATATTCTCTATGATTCCCAAAACGGGAACATTTATAGCTTCCGACAAAAACATTGAAACTCCTTTTTTGGTATCGGCCAAAGCAACTGCCTGTGGCGTACTCACTACAACGGCTCCAGTAACTGGTAATGATTGCATAATAGAAAGGTGAATATCTCCTGTACCTGGAGGCAAATCAATTAACATAAAATCCAATTCTCCCCAATTGGCATCAAAAATCATTTGATTCAATGCTTTGGAAGCCATTGGCCCTCTCCAGATTACAGCCTGGCTTGGAGATGTAAAAAATCCGATAGAAAGCATTTTTACTCCATAACTTTCTACAGGTTTCATTTTTGATTTACCATCAACTTCTACCGAAATAGGCTTTTCATTTTCAACATCGAACATAATTGGCATGGATGGACCATAAATATCAGCATCCAAAACCCCAACTGCAAAACCCATTTTTGACAATGCTACAGCCAAGTTTGCTGTAACGGTAGATTTACCAACTCCTCCTTTTCCTGAAGCAACAGCAATAATGTTTTTAATGCCTGGAATTGCTTTTCCTTTTATTTCATTCTTTTCTGGCACCTCGACTTTTATATTTACTTTGATTTTCGCATCTGGTAAAACCAAATCCTGTATAGTCTTTTTAATATCGTCTTCGGCTCTTTTCTTAATGTGCATGGCTGGTGTATGCAGCAGAAGATCTACTATAACCTCATCTCCAAAAGTGACTACATTTGTAACTGCACCGCTCTCTACCATATTTTTACCTTCGCCGGCAATAGTAATTGTTTCTAATGCCTTGAGAATACTGTTTTTATCTAATTTCATTTTTGATTCCTTATCTGTTTTCCGTTTTTAAAAAACGTGTTTTTATTTAAACTAATTTTAGATTGCAAAGATAACTTATTAAGTTCTTATTCTAAAGGATTTGAATCGGATTTATTGATATTGGAATTACCCAGAATAATAGTATTTGTATTTCTTGATTTATTCATTTGTTACTGCAATAAACAATTAAAATTTTGGTATATTTAAGACAAGCCTCCGCTTGATGTGAATTTTAAAATAAATTGATATTATTCTGTAAAGAGTTCACTATTACTGTTTTATAACTTTGAATACTGTAATTTATCGGATTGCATATATTAAAAAAATCAAACAAAGTTATTTAAAAACATAAAGTCATGCGAAATCCTAATATCCTATTAACCACAATAATGGCTGGGCTTTTATTCTCTTCTTTTAGTTTTGAAAATAAAACAAAACAGCACATTGACAGCGGCTTTTCTTCAAAGCAGTCAGGAATGCTTTTCCATAATAATCCGACGCTGGAATTTTACAAAAAAGCTGATTCAGTTAAAGCAGATGCTGAAAACAAAAACGCATATGTTTTATCTACTCAATATGAAAAACTTCAAAATATTTTAGAAAAATATCAGACTATTGAAAAAAATAATCAATGGAAAAAAATTGATATCGACGCTGAAAATTTTAAGGATTTGAACCCGATGGACAGTGCTTCCAGCATAAAACAGATAAGAGAAAGATTATTCATTGTGGGCGATTTAAAGAAAGATTCAAAAAGCAATATTTATGATGAAGAATTAATGGCTGGTGTTTTAAATTACAAAAAAAGACATGGCCTGGCTTTGAATTATAAGCTGACACTTGAACACATAAATCAGATGAACGAACCCATAAGCAACAGAATTAAAACTATAAAACTGAATATGGAACGCTGTCTTGAAATGCCTGAAAATGCTGCAAATTCATCTGAATATATTATGGTAAATATCCCTTCGTATAAATTATTTTACATCAAAGATGGGAAAAATGCTTTTACATCAGATGTATTTGTAGGGGCTAAATGGTCACAAACAGAAATTCTAAGCAGTATGATGGATAAAATTGTCTTCAGTCCATACTGGAATATCCCACAAAGTATAATAGACAATGAGTTAAAGCTAAAAATGTATGCTGATAAAAATTATCTTGAGGAAAATAACATGGAATGGAACGGCGGCCGAGTGAGACAAAAACCCGGGCCAAAAAATTCCTTAGGATTAGTTAAGTTTATGTTTCCCAATCAGTATGATATTTACATGCATGACACACCTGCAAAAAGTTTGTTTTTATTAGAGAAACGTACTTTTAGCCATGGCTGCGTAAATATCAAAGATGCCAAAGGCCTTGCTCAGGCAATTTTAAAAAACGATCCCGATTGGACAACTGAAAAGATTGATCTTGCAATGAATGGCGAAAAAGAAACTCCATATGAATTAAAAAATAAAATTCCAGTGTATATGAGTTATTTCACAGCATGGGTAAGCTATGATACTGGCGAAATTAACTTTTTTGAAGATATTTACGAAAAAGATGCTGATGCCGAAAAAACGCATAATGGTGTAGCTATGTTTTAAATATGTTTAAAACAGGATATGCTTTTTCTCTATAATTAAATTATTTGATTGGGCTGCCAAAAGTGTTTTTCCAAATCTACAATTTGATTGTCCACGACTTTGATACCTTCATTTTCCAAGAGCTGCTGCATAAGATTAGTTCCATCAAAATGGTGCTTTCCTGTGAGCAGCCCTTTTCTATTAACTACCCTGTGTGCAGGCACGTCTTCCAATCCATGCGCAGCATTCATCGCCCAGCCCACCATTCTTGCCGAACGAGCTGCTCCTAATACTTTGGCAATTGCCCCATAGGAAGTGACTTTTCCATAGGGAATCTGCCTCACAACTCTATAAACCCTTTCAAAAAAATTATCATCTGCTGTTTCCATCTTTCAAAAAAATTAGCCTTTAAACAGCTTAAAGAGTGTAATTATAGAAACGATTCCAGTTATAGCACCTATAATATAATTTCCGTTATTCATTAAAAAAGAGGATTTTGCCTCGCGTTTTTTAAAAAATACGATATATACATAAAACACTAAAAAAGAACCCGCTACCACACCACCTACAAAAGCGTAAATAAAAGGTTCTAAAAAATAAAAATAACCATAATTTGAAAGTGTAATGGACACAAAAACATAATACGGAATTGGAAACACATTCAATGCAGACAATAACATCCCTAAAAAAAAACGGTTGGTTCTGCTTCGTATTTTTATTTCTGCCTTTGGAATTTTCGGTCTTTTGGCTTTCCAGAAAAAATAAATTGTCAGCGCTGCAAAAATAAATAAACCTATTTCTTGCAATTTATTAATTACATCTGGATGGCTATTAATAAAATCAGCAAATAATAAAGCTAGAAATGTTTGAAAAAAAACAATGATAGTTGCCCCGATTGCAAAAAAAATAGCTTCGATCCTGCCATCTTTCAAACTTACTTTTGCAGCAGTCATATTGATAAGGCCAGGAGGCGTAATACCTATAGCTGCAACAATAAATCCGAGAAAAAAAGGTAATAGTAATGCCATTTTATGTTTTTAGCCACTGCTGATACAACGGATTTATCTTTTTATCAATTCCTAAAAAACCGTTAAGAAAAGTGATTGTAATCCAAATACTATTTTATCTTGAAGCGAATATACGTAATTGCTTTGTTAATTTCTAAATATTGTTTTTCATAAAAAGTCTGAAAAGCAGTTACTTCCTCTGGGCTTCCTTCATTTACATACACATTGTGATTAGCATACAAAACCTCATGGCCTTCACCATGCAGCAATCCAAGGGTGTAGCCGTGCATGAATTCGCTATCGGTTTTCAGGTTTACAACACCTTCTTTTTTGAGGATTTTTTTATACAGCTGCAGAAATCCCGAGTTGGTCATTCTATGTTTCGTCCGCTTGTATTTTATTTGAGGATCGGGAAAAGTAATCCAGATTTCATCTACTTCACTTTCAGCAAAAATGTGATTTATTAATTCGATCTGCGTGCGAATAAATGCCACGTTATGTAATCCGGTTTCAACAGCTGTTTTGGCACCGCGCCAAAAACGGGCTCCTTTAATATCAATTCCAACAAAATTTTTATTTGGATAACGCTCTGCCAGACCAACAGAATATTCCCCTTTGCCACAGCCTAATTCGAGTACCAATGGGTTCTCATTCTTAAAAAAATCGGAATTCCATTTCCCTTTCAGCGGAAATAACTCTCCGACTACTTCTTCTCTTGTTGGCTGAAAAACGTTTTTGAATGTTTCGTTTTCCTTAAACCTTTTTAATTTATTTTTGCTTCCCACGATAATTGCTATTTCGGCAAAATTAAGGAATTATATACGAATGAAGGCTCAACTGCCAAAAATTTCAAAATTATCATTTTGAACTCCCTTTCTGAAGCAGTAAATCTTCTATCGGAGCAATGATCTTTACCACTTCATCAATATTATCATTTGGAATAGTCATCGACAGGACATAATGCTTAATTTTCCATTCCTTGCCAATTTTTACAACAATTCCAGAACCTCGGCATATTTTCATCTGAGTATTCAAAAGCTCATCAAACCATGCTAGTTTTCCCGAATTGTCCATGTACACATGGCGTTCCATCACTTTAAATTCCCATGCTTTACCCTTATCAAAATACGGTTTTGCAAATGCCTTAAATCCTTCCATGTCCCAATTCTCGGACGGATCTGTTCCAATATAAATGGCATCATTGTCCATCATCCCAAAATATGCTTTAAAATCAGCTTCGGCAGCCGCTTTATGCCAGGCATCCAGTGTTCTGTTTATCTGTTCTTTTTGATCTGTTTCTTTATAATGCTGAGAATCAAAACTGACTAATGCAAATACGGCTAAACTTAAAAATATTGTTTTCATGTTTTACTTGTTTTTTTATCATCTGAAAGGCTTCCAAACTTGATTTTCATTTCACCATCTTTACCGTCAACTACTAATAAACGCACCACTATCCCTTTATAGCGTTTAGCTTCTCTCTCTTTTTTGTCTTTAATTTTCAAATCGTCTTCAGGATTTCTAAGCGGAATCACCAGCCCTAATTTTGTCCCTTTTTTGAACGAATAAATACCCCCAACATCAAAATTGAGCACGTTCGAACTCACTTTAAAATAATCAACATTGACAAGGCTTCCATTTATATTTAACTGCCCTGACAAATCATTGAATACAATATTTTTTACATTACGGTTAGGAAAAGCAAACTTGCCTATTTTCATTATTGGCTTAAAATCAGTTAATGATCCATTCTTGATATTGTATTCCAGATTTCCCCTAGCTGAATCCTCAACCAAATCGCCATCTGGTGTCATTTTTATAGAAAGATCAGCTTTGGCCGAAAGGTTTCCTTTTAAATTTTTTGGTTCAAATGATTTTATACCGAAGTTTTTGAATGAGGTCAAAAATTGCGGAATATTGACCATTGCAATATTTACATTTGTTTTTACATCAAATAAATTACCTTGTGGAATAAGCTGAGATGCAAAAGTAATTTTGCCTCCGCAGGTTTCGATAGCTCCTTCTTTGATAAAAAACTGTCTATTCTTGGCTACAATAATAATTTTGGCATTTTGGGCAGTCAGATTGGAATAGACCATCTTGTCTAGATTCAGATTCAACACCACTTGGCATTTTTGTACGAGAGCAATCCTTTTTTTAGCATCCGCTTTTGTTGCTGCTTTTTTAGGTTCTTTAACCGCTGCATTTTTATCTTTGTAAGCAAGTGTACCCATCATTTTTTTGACATCCATAAACGGGCTCTTAATGTTAAGCACTGCTATCATATTTTCCGGATTATCATAATATAGATTTAGGAAATTATCTATTCTTCCATCCAGAAAAGCTATGTTTTTGTCTCTTTGGTATTTTATATTTCTGATAAATAAAGCTTCATCGGTAAAATCCAGGAGAATGTTGGTTTCAAAAGTGAGGTTTTTGGGCTTGTAAAGCATGTTTGCATTTTTTATGTCTACTTTACCAGTAAATTTTGGCTTTGATATCCGTAATGCGACAATATCCACATTGAATTTAAAATCTACTTTGGCTTTTCCGCTTGTAAATTTGAAAACATCCTCACCAAAAATTTTTCCTAATCTGTCAACATCAAATTGAGTATGAATATCTCCTGTGGCAATCGGTTTTTCTAAATTATTAATTGCTGCATCTGGAATTGATATTGGAATACCCTCGTATTTGCCGCTAAAATTTTTAACTATAACAGCAGAGTTGATGTCATTGTTTCCCAATCCGTTTTTAAAATTATTAATATACCGCGCTGAAAAATTACAGTCTGTTACTGTTGCGTCTGGAGAAACCAGTACGTTATCTTTTATTTGGGCATCAACAATAATTTCGGGATCGCCTTCGGCATTCATATCTCCTATTATACTGCATTGTGCATCGAGCGGTTTGGTTATATTAAAATGATTTAGGATTTTAAACAAATGCGGATCCAGCAAGTGAGCGGCATTGAGCCATAGAATATGTGTTTTTATGTTGATATTCATTATTGGATGCTCTTTTTCTAAACCAAAACTCGCCTTGATATCGAAATCATCATCGCCAATGCCCAGATTTTCTGTTAGTACATCTATTTTATTCTTTGATTTAGAGAATTGAACTTCCAGCTTTCCTTTTACTCTCTTATCTTTTATAAAACTTCCTTTTTTTGTACTGAAAGCCATGCTTTTGGCAAAAACATCCAGAAACAAATTGGTGTTCCAGCCATCATCGGTATAATTTATTCTGCTTTTTAATGAAGCTACTTCAAAATGAAAAAGCTTATTTCTCTGCACGTTTTGAGAAATAAATACTACGTTTTTAAAATCCACTTCATTGATCTCTGTATCTGCTTTGGATTTTGGTTTGTTAGTCTTAGGCTTTGATTTCAGAATATTGGAATTGGAAACTCCATTTTTATCCTTAAACAGATCAATTTTGGTATCTATCAGCACTATTTTGTCAATCTCTACTGTTTTATGCAGCAAGCCAAAGACATTTAGTCTCACTTCTATTTCACCCGCCTTGAGTACACTGCGTTTATGAATAGCGTATAAACTATCTTGCAGTTCCACATTTTTTAAAACTACCGTAAAATTTGGAAAACCTATTAAAAACTTATAACCAACATCGCCAATACTAGCATGACCCGAAATATTATCATTGATTTTCTGATTGATATTGGTCATTATATTGGCTTTATTCTGTTCGAAATAAATTCGTAAACCAATAAAAAGAACCAGCAGAAATGATAACAATGAAATCAAGAAGATTTTAATTATTCTAAATGTTTTTGTTTTGAAAAACATTTTGCCGTTTTGAATAAGTCTACTCATAGCGTGTTGTTTATTGCAGTTTAAACTAATGTGAGGAGTAATCTCTTCTTCCCCTCTTTTTCAAAGTTACTATAATATATTTACAAAAAAAGACGTTATATATCAATATTTTGATTCTTCATCCTAAAAATTACATGGCAATTAAATAACACTTTTCATTAAAATTGAAATAATAAACTTATCCCTTTTTGTAATTTTATCGATGTTAAAATGAAAATTTACAGTACTTTTGAATCAATCAAACCCAACAAATGGGTTGTTAATCTAAAAACAGAAATTATGCGATCATTACGAATCTTATTGCTAGGTGCTTTCCTGATGTTATTATCTAACACCGTTTCGGCACAAAAATGGGGAATCAGAGCGGGTGTTAACATCTCCGATATCAATGCAGACGGCTGGGATTCATCCAGCAAAACAGGACTTTATGCTGGTATTTATAAAGAAATCCCATTAGTAAAAAGCTTATTGTTTATACAGCCTGAGGTACAATACTCTCAGGAAGGTTTTTCGACTGATATTGATGATGTAAAAATAGATTACCTTACAGTGCCAATTTTAGCTAAAGTATATGTTGCCAAACTGCTAAGCTTTGAAACTGGTCCTCAGTTTGGATTCCTTGTAAATGATAATGTTGATTATACAGATCCTAACAGTTTTGTACCTTCATGGGCATTTGGAACATCATTGAATCTGCCTCTTGGTTTATCCATAAATGCCAGATATATTACTGGTGTAGATGACACTTTTGACAGCCTTTCAGGAAAAAATCAAGTTTTTCAAGTGGGTGCCGCTTTTCAATTCTAGAAACAGAAAGCTAAACTAAATAACTCATTATTGCTAAAAATGCCTTAAAGTATATTGCTTTAAGGCATTTTTTTTTGGCAGGATAGTAAAACAAAAAAAGCTGCCTCTCAGGACAGCTTTTGGACTATTATTTGTTTTTTAATGTATTTTTTGTTTGTCGAATGTAGTAGTGAGTACTTTTTTGATTTTGTCTAAAGCCCCGCTGAAAGCTTTCTCAAGCGAATCGGCATGCTCTGTAACGGCTATCGGCTGCATATTGGCAGGTCGTGCTTCAATCAGGCAGCGTTTGTCGTTTACACCAGACTTGGCGCTATTTTCGTCTCCAAAATGCACTTCGATACGAGTAACTTTGTCATCAAAACGGGATAATACCCTTGTAATTTCACTCGAAAAATAAGATTCTAATCTGTCGCTTCCTTCAATGTTCTTGTCAGTGTTGATTTGTACTTTCATATATCAATTAGTATTAAATTTTATGCTTATATCTCAAAGTTAAAAATTATTCTTAAACACAATCCTCTTTTAATAAAACATTATGAAAGAAAAAAGAGATTTTTAACTACTAAAAGGATTAAAAATGAAGGCCACTGATTATAGTATGATTATATTTATTTTCAGACCAAAAAAAACGCCAATCTTGCGATTGGCGTTTAAATAAACTAAGCTGTTTATTTTTAATTTTCTTCTTCTAAACCTTCCAATTGTTTTTCTAATACGGCATCGGTTTTGATTCTCTTAACGGTTTCTTTTCGGGTAATTAATAATGGAATGGCGGCTCCTGCTGATAATGCCAAAATGATAAAACAAGCAGAAAGACCGTTGTTTGCGGTTTCAAAAAAAAGCTTAGAGTAAACAACAGGATCTTTTTCGGCTGTTAATTTCATTACACCAACCATGGCTTTATAAGCAAAAAATCCAGGAATCATAGGGATTAAAGCGGGCAGCGCAAAAGTCATTGGCGGTGCTTTGCGGTAATGTGCCGCTAATACGCTTAAAAAACCAATGAGACTAGAACCGCATAAGGCTGCAAAAACCAATCCTATTTCGAGCGAAATCATATAAAATTTAAGCAGGCCACCCAACGCTGCTATGATATAAATAACGCCTAAAGTCCGGCGGGGAACATTAAACAATGCGGCAAAACCTACTCCTGCACAACCTAACCATATTCCTTTTTCTAATAATGCAAAATCCATTTTAGTGTAAATTAAAAATTAATAATGAAACCATCAATCCCAATGCAATTGCAAAAGCGATAACCAGAACGTTTACGCCTCGTGTGGTTCCGTTTAATATATTTCCGTCAATAAAATCAGAGAAAGAATTAATCATTGGCACACCAGGAATCAAAAACAAGACCGAGGTGGACAATGCATGGATAAAATCTTTATCGGGATTAAAATGCCACCAGGCTCCTACCAGGAAAGAGGATGTTAAAGCGGCAAAAAAGATACAGAGGTAAAAATTGAATTTGAGTTTCATAGTTTCCTGTCTTACATACAATCCCAAGAAACTGCCTAAAAAACAAAGAATCATTTCGGCTAATCCTCCGCCAAACAAGCGGCAAAAAGAAGCTCCTGCCAAAGCAACCAAAAAAAGAACTAAAAATCTTGGATACAATGCTCTGCGATCCAGTAATTTTAGTTCTTTATTTATACGTTCCAGCGACCATTTTTCTTCGACAATCTTCCAGCTCATGGTACTGATATCGGAAATGAGATTGAAGTTAAGGTGCATATTTGGCACCCATTTTACGCTGGTAAAAGTTTTAACCTGATCTTTATACTTTACGGTAATCATTAAAGCGTGGTTGGTAATCATTAAGTCCGAACAGCAGCCAAAAGCTCCAGATATTCTGTTAATAGTAACTTTGACACGTTCGGTATTGGCTCCGGCTACGATGAGCATGGAACCAATTTCCAGGAGCATCTCTCCTAATTCATATTTGTTTGGTTTTGCAATTTCCATATAAATGCGATTGTTAATTTTTACTCTCAAATTTAACAAATTAGCCTCGCAAAAAAACTGATATTTGACACATTCAGCCGTAATTTATTTGGAGAATAAATAATAGATGATTTCTAACGATTTCGCATGCTGCTCTAGCCTGAAAAAAACTTGAATCAAGCCTTTTTTTGAAGATTTTTTATGCTGTTTATGCCTTTTTTTGGCCCTTTTTTGTGAATCTGAAAGCCAAAAAACGTCAGCATAACGGCTAAAGTTTGCTAAAAAAATATTTTCAGCTATTCTTTATTATGGAATTATTATTTTTTTGGCTAAAAAAGGATGTTTTAATCTTTTGGGTAAAATGGCTTTAAAATTCCAAAACATTTACATTATTATTTAAGGCAATAAGCATGTCCAAAATGAAATCTGTGATTTTTTTATGCTTTTCCGTTAGCTGAACTGCTAGATTGCTGCACAGTATCATGCTTATGAAATTGGGTGGTTTTTCTATTTACAGATGCAAGCTTATGTAATTTTCTGTTCCCAAATAATAATAAAGTTAGATATTTTAATTTCTTAGATATAAAAAAGAAGCCGTTTCGAGTTACGAAACGGCTTCTTTTGCAAATTGATATTTAAAGCTAAGCTCCGATTTTCTTAACGATATCGGCTGGAACTCCTCCTTTATTGACCATAAATGAAGTGGTTTTGTATTTTACAAAATTCTTGCTCACATACAAATAGCCTTTATAATCGTTTGTTGTTCCCCAAGAATTTTTGACAATATAGTACTCTTTGCCCATTTGATCCTTTGCAATTCCTACGATGTGCATGGCGTGATCATCTGTGGTCTGGTAATTATCGAATGCTTGCTGGCGGATTTCTTCGGTGATTTCCAATTCTTGTTTTGGACCGTTGAACATGTTTTCTTTTTCTTCGGCAGTCATTTCGTCAAACTTTTTTGTTGGTACGTAGGCAACGCCATTTTTCCAGCTGAAGCTTTTCTCGCTCACATCCGAAGCCCACGCCACAGTATAACCATTTTTTAAAGCATTGTCAATAATACTGGTCATATCATTCATCTTGATGTTATATACCAGATCAAATGACCAGTTATCTGGAACCATCATCATGGTTTTTGTATAATATGGCTGATTGGCATAAGATGCAAATTCTAAATATTCGTCTGGGTTGATTCCAACAACTTCCTTAGCAAAAGTTTGAGGCGTATAGCTTTTGCCTTTGTAAGTGAAATTCTCTGGAACCTGACCCAAATAAGAATCAATCACTGCTGCGTATGCTTTTTCCCAGTTTGGTGTTAATTCTCCATTTGGGTTTTTTACGACTGCTGCTAACATTGCCTCAGTCAAGCCAGCCATTTCGGCAAACTTATTTTTAGAAGTTCCATAGTTTAAACCTGTGTACACAGATTGAGGTACAGCTCCGTATTTTTTATACATATTAATAACATCGTGCAATTCTCCTCCATCACCCAAGGTTACTGCTCCGTGCATACGTACATAGTTTTTCCCTTTTTCAACATAGGCATTGCGGGCAGAGAAAACCTGTGATAATTCTACTGGCTGTTTTCCTAGACGGATCATTTCCGATTCTAAAAATGAATTGGTAGAGTAACTCCAGCATGTTCCTGATGAGCCTTGATTTTTAACAGAGGTATTTTCTAAGTTGATTACATCTGTGAACTTAAAGCTTTCGGCACTTTTTGCACTAGCATTTACTTTTAATGAATTGACCAATCCGTCTTGAGCTGTCATAGTATGCAATCCAGCCACTAAAGCCGTTGCAATAAAAAATGATTTGATAGGTAATTTATACATTATAATTAGGTTAAGATTTTATGATATGTAACAAAAAACAAAATATTGTTACAAAAATATTTTACAGATATGGAATTACAAAGTTTCTTTCAGCCATTTGTAAAACTCTTTTTGCCAGATTTGAGCGTTCTGAGGATGCAAAACCCAGTGATTTTCTTCGGGGAAATAAAGGAATCTGCTTTTAATTCCTCTTATCTGCGCTGCCTGAAAAGCTTCCTGTCCTTGTCCAATAGGCACTCTGAAATCAATTCCTCCTTGGATGATCAAAATAGGAGTATTCCAATTTTGTACATAATTAATTGGATTGAACTCATTATAGGCTTTTTGAGCTGTGGCATTATCTTTTTCCCAATATGGACCGCCAAAATCCCAATTGTTGAAGAAAACTTCCTCGGTAGTTCCAAACATACTCTGTGTATTGAAAACTCCGTCATGAGCAATAAATGATTTGAATCTATTATTGTGAATACCTGCTAAATAAAACACAGAATAGCCACCGTAACTAGCACCAACACAGCCCAAACGGGTTTTGTCAACATAATTTTCCTTGGCAACATCATCTATAGCCGATAGATAATCTTTCATTACCTGCCCGCCCCAGTCTTTACTGATCTGTTCATTCCATTCCACACCATGACCCTGCATTCCGCGTCGGTTTGGCGCTACAACAATGTATCCGTTAGCAGCCATTAACTGAAAATTCCAGCGGAAAGAATAGGATTGTGTCAATGGAGATTGCGGTCCTCCTTGGCAAAATAATAATGTCGGGTATTTTTTAGAAGCATCAAAATTGGGAGGAAGAATCACCCAAACCAGCATTTTTTTGCCATCAGTTGTTGTTACGTAGCGTCTTTCAGTTTTACTTAATGCTAATGATGCATAAACAGCCGTATTCACATTAGTCAGCTGTTTCCAAGTATTTTTCTTTAAATTATATGAAAAAATTTCGGCTGCATGATTCATATCGGTTCTGGTAACTATGAAATCATCTCCAGAAAAACCAACCATATCACTTACATCAAAATCTCCATTTGTAATTTGGCGAACCTGGACTGCAATTCTTGTCATCCCTGGAAAATTTACTTCAAACAATTGTCTGGTGCCATCAATTGGAGCTATAAAATAAATTTTGCGCCCATCTTTAGACCACATAAATTGCTCTACTGTACCGTCCCAATTAGCTGTCAGATTCATTTTAGTCCCTTTGAAACTAACGATCAAATCATTTTTATCCGATTCATATCCATCGCGTTTCATCTGCAGCCAAGTCAAATCTCCAGAAGGAGAAAATTGCGGTGCTGTGTCATAACCAAAATTCCCTTCGGATCTGTTAACTGTTTTTCCAGATTCCAGATTGTACTCATATATATTGGTGTCGGTAGAAAGAGCATATTGAGTTCCTGCTTTTTTCTTGCATACGTAGACAATGCTTTTGCTGTCTGGAGACCAGATATAATCTTCATCTCCTCCAAAAGGTTTTTGCGGGCTGTCGAAATTTTCTCCTTTCAGGATATCAATTCCTTGTGCTCCTTCTTTATTCTCTTTATAAAAAACGTGATTGAATTTCCCTTCGTTCCAAGTGTCCCAATGGCGATAATCCAAACCATCATAAATTTGAACATTGGATTTGTCTAAGTTTGGATAATAATCTTTTCCTAAAACTTTATCTATTTTTACTTCTTCATTGTAAACAATAAATTTTCCATCTGGGGAGCTGTTTTTATCTGCCAAAACATCCTTTGTATCTTTAATTTCAGCAGTTTTTCCGGCAGCAATATCAACCATATAAAATTTAGAGCTGGATTTATTTTCTTCGACTGAAGGTGTTGATACTTTATAGACAACGTTCTTGCCATCTTTGGAAATTCCTAAAGGAGAAATCCGTCCTAATTTCCAGAGTAATTCTGGCGTCATTACATTTTGAGCACTTGCCGTTAAATCCATTATAGTTAGCATTAAAAAGAGAGTTTTTTTCATAATTCTTGAAAATATATGTTCAGTTTTCAAATATAGCAATATAATCATCAATAAAAGCAAATAGCTATACTTAAATAAAGCCTAAAAAACCTAATCCTTTTAATGCTGAAAAAAGAACATAAAAAATTACTATTTATGAAATATTTCAACAGTAATAAGAGTGATAAAAAAGCACAAGACAAGTATTATTATACCCGTAATTATCATTTTTTTAAAAAATGATTTTCCAATTATTTTTACATCCGAATCGGTTATCATCTCAGTATTGTTTTCTGAATATGGTTCAGCAGTCTGCAAATACTTTATCCAGCCTCCATTCTGGTAAATCTGCCTGCCCAAATCGGTTAAATCACATCGGAATCCCTGATTGCATTCCAAAACCACAAGCCCTTTTTTAACTAAAATCTCGGCAAAAGCTTTGGAATTTTTTAGATTAAAACCATATTCGTCCTTGAAATTAATCCGCATCATATACTGGGACTTTGAGGTGTATAACAGCTTCATATTTACATCTATGAGCTCATCAATATTGTCAAACATAACAAACTATTTAATTCATTTTTATTTTGTGCTTAAAGATTTGCTTCAAATAAAAAGCTTTTGCAAACAATCATTATATTTCACAATTATAATGCCAAATCCTATTTCATTTGAAATAATAATACATTTAAAAAAACTTCAACTCTTAAGTATATTAAAGGCAGAGATCCAGAAACTGAAAATTTTATTTAATTTTATAAAAAAATCAAATGCAGTTAAGCTATTGGGAATTAAAAAACTGGTTTACTAATGTAGATTTTACCATTGTAGGAAGCGGTATTGTTGGTTTGCATACAGCATTGCGCTTACGCGAAAAACATCCTGACAGTAAAATATTGATTTTAGAAAAAGGAATGCTTCCTCAAGGCGCCAGTACCAAAAATGCAGGATTTGCATGCTTTGGGAGCATTTCAGAAATCATCGAGGATTTGAATACCCATACCGAAGAAGAGGTTATCCAGCTTATTCAGAAAAGATGGAACGGACTCCAGTTATTACGAAAACGCCTTGGTGACACCACAATAGATTTCAAGCCTTATGGTGGTTACGAATTGTTTTTAAAAGAAGATGAAAACAGTTTTGCTGAATGTTCCAATAAATTATCTTTCATAAACGATATTTTAAAACCCTTATTTAAAGCTGATGTATTTGCCAAAGAAATAGACCGTTTTGGTTTTGGAGGCATTCAGGAATATCTGATTTTCAATCCTTTTGAAGCTCAGATAGACACAGGGAATATGATGCAGGCATTATTAAAACAAGCTGTTGCTGAGGATGTTTTAATTCTGAATCAACAAACGGTTACTTCCTACTTGGATAGAGAAAACAGTGTTGAAGTTGCTTTGGGCGATTTTTGCTTCACTACCAGAAAATTATTGTTTGCCACTAATGGTTTTGCCAATGAACTGACCAAAGGTGGCGTAAAACCAGCGAGGGCGCAAGTAATTATTACAGAACCTATTCCAAATTTAGATATTAGAGGAACTTTTCATTTGGACAGAGGTTATTATTATTTTAGAAATATAGGCGACAGAGTATTACTTGGAGGCGGACGAAACTTAGATTTTGAAGCCGAAAACACAACCGAATTTGGTCATACAAAAATTGTGCAGGAAAAATTGGAATATTTCTTAAAAGCAGTAATTTTACCTGATTGCAATGTTCGAATTGAACACCGCTGGAGCGGTATTATGGGTATTGGGAACAGCAAAAAGCCAATTGTAGAACAACTGTCTGAAAACGTGTATTGTGGCGTTCGGCTTGGTGGCATGGGAGTAGCAATAGGCAGTATAATAGGAACGGAATTAGCAGATTTAATATAAACTACGAATTAAAATAGCCTCAAAAAACATGCAGAAAACTACTTTGGTAATCCTTTTTTCTTTTTTCAATTTTCTTTTTTTAAAAGCCAACAACAAAACCGAGCCTGCCACCGCCAATTTAGACTTTGAAATTACGGTTTCCCTAACTGGTGAAGCTATGATTGAATATCTTAATTACAGTGTTTATACTACTGCTGAATGGGAGTTTGAATACGGCCCGGAAGGATTTCTGCCTGGACAGGGAACTTCTGTAAAAGTTTCCGGTTGGGATTTTTACCGCTTTACGCTGGATCCATTAAAAAAATATGTTTTCAGGATTAGAGAAAATCATTTCAATGGAACCACCATTGCATGGACCGATTGGTCACAGACTCAAACAGTATTTGCTGCAAATGACAATTATTATTCTTTGGGCTACACTATTGATTTTAATAATACAAACGAAAAAGATTTAGAGTGGAAAGGTCTGTTATACAATAATCCTAAAAATGAGGCCTATATAGCATTGACAAAAAATTATAATCATGGTGATAATCCAGGTTCTTCCATAACTATGAGCAATTTAGACAATAGAACTAACGGTCATGTCGCTTTGGTTTCTCCAAAATTTAAAGATTTAGCCGCCGAAAGAAAAATACGCTTTTGGGTTTATAGTTACGACTCCAATGAAGAGCTTCTTGTAGGAACAATGACCGATCCAAATAACCCAAGCACTTTCCATTTGCTCTCCGAGGTCGAAAGACCTGCATCAGGTAATTGGGAACCAAGAACTATTTACTTTAATAATTACAAAGGAAATGATGAGTATATTGTCTTCAAATTCAGAAATAAATCATACAATTATATTGGCGATGCCGAAATTTATATAGACGACATCAGTTATGAAGAAGCTTCTAATTGTTACGGCCAATCTAATTTTGCAGTTACAGATGTTCAGGAACATGCAGCCCAGATAAGCTTTGATTCTCCAAACCAGACTAATTTTCAGGTAAGTTTAAAAAATCTTTTTACACAAACTACAGAAACGTTTAACATTCAAAGCAGTCCGTTTATTTTAAGTAATTTGATTGGAAATACTGATTATGAAGTAAAATTACGAGCAAACTGTATTGATGATTTATATTCGAATTGGACTCCGACAGTCAGCTTTAAAACCGTTTGCAATGATTTTTCGGGAACTTATTCAACCTCATTTGAAGGGTCTGATTATATAGATCCCTGCTGGAGCACTAATACTAATTATGCGATAATAGCAAAAGATAAAAATGTTAACTGGAGTTTAAAACCATTGCCTAAAACGGGTTCTCAAATGATTATTATGAATTCGTATGGAGATGCCGGTCAGAAATCATTTTTAATAACCCCTTATATTGCAAATCTAGAAGCTGCAAAAAGGATCAGATTCAGTCTCCTTGCATATAGTTCAAACCAAACTTACAATAACAATTCCCTGACCATAGGAACAATGTCTGACCCAAAGGATGCCACTACTTTCATTCCTTTGAAAACAATTTCACCATCAGAAATGAATGAGATTGACAATCCTGACAAATTGGATATTTGGAAAGAACACACTATTTATTTAGACAATTATCAAAAAAGTAATAATCATCATTACATCGCTCTGAAACAAAATGAATCAGCTAAATCCATTTTTTGCATAGATGATTTTGTTTATGAAGATTCTCCGCTATGTGCAGAGCCTTTAAATCCTAGAACTCTCAGCTCAGGAATTGATTTTGCAACCGTTACCTGGGACAATTACAAACCAGCATCAGAATGGCAGATAGAATATGGCCCTAAAGGATTTGCACATGGATCTGGAACTATTGTAAATGCATCTTCATTCCCATTCAAAATAACCAGCTCCTTGCTAGATGACACTGTATATGACTTCTATGTGCGTGCTAAATGTGATACTGAATATAGCGGCTGGTCTGATAGAGGATATTTTAGAACAAAATGTTCTGGAATAACAGCTGGTTACAGTGATGATTTTGAAAGTGCTGCTTTTGAAAAAAAAGGATGCTGGACTAGAATTGTACCTAATATCGAAGAACGATATTGGGAAAAAAATGGTTTCATAAAAGTTAACATTCAGTCTTCAAATAGTACTTCAGTACACAGCGGTAAACAATCGATTCTTATACTGAATCAATTAGATGCCCCTTATCCTCTTGGTGAAGGTGAAAAAACAGATAGAGTAGTTCTTGTTTCGCCTCGATTAAAAGATTTTGATAATTATAAAAAATTTAGTTTCTGGATGCTTTCACCAAATGAGAACACCAATTCAGCAGTAGAATTCATCATAGGAACGCTTTCGGATCCAGAGGATTATAAAACTTTTACCTCTTACAGAACGGTTACAATTCCCGTTGAAAATATTGGAAAATGGCTGAAATATGAAATTGATTTTTCAAATTATTATGGCACGGACAAATATGTCGGTATAAAGCAAAGCAAGAACAATGCACGTTTAAGAAGATTATACATTGATGATTTTGAATATACGCAAAATAATTGCCCAAGACCTGGCCAATTAGGAGCGATGCAATCCGGAACAGACAGTGTTTCCTTGTCTTGGAAAGATAACAACAATCAAAAACAATCTGACAGCTGGGAAATTGAATATGGTCCAAAAGGATTTGCAGAAGGAACAGGAACTTTAATAACAGTCAAAACAAATCCTTTTAATTTAACTGGATTAATTGAGAATTCATACAATTACAGAGTTCGTACTTATTGTGAAACAAATATAGCGAGTGATTGGAGTGACAGATATACCTTCAGAATTGCATGTTCTAAAACTGCTCCTTTTATAGAAAATTTTGATTCCTATAAAAATAATTACGGCGATGTTATTAATTTTTGCTGGACTTATAACAACCATCAATATTCCCGTATTGATGAATTTAGCTTGACCAATATAAATAGTGCTCCAAATGTTTATTTATTACAAGATGAATCAGGTACCGCATATCTAATAACTCCTTATTTATCAGACTTCGATAATGCTAAAAAAATAAAATTCTGGATTTATAACCGATTATCATCATATACCAAATCAGGCAATTTAATTATCGGAACTATAAAGAATCCTTTAGATCTTTCAACTTTTGAACCGTATCAATCTATTTCTTTTGATGAGATAAAAAAAACGCCTCAATACGGAAAACAATATAATATAGATTTTTCAGCGTATAAAGGATCCAATAAGCAGATAGCATTTAAGCTTGAAAGCGAACCAAATGAATATCGAAGCACTAATACAATTTTAATTGACGATTTTTATTATGACCAGACATTAGAATGCTATGAGCCAATAGATGTTGTTTTTTCTAATATTAACAACAGCTCCGTTCATATTAATTGGACTTCAGGGAATCAATCTACACAAAATGTTGAAATAGAATACGGGATTAGAGGCTTCACCGCTGGAAATGGTACTAAAGTAAACACTTCCCAAAACGAAATAACCATTTCGGGCCTATCTGAATCAACTAATTACGATTTTTATTTTAAAACCACCTGCGGGTCAGGAAACTCAATCCTGGTTGGTCCAAAAAAAATAGACACAACTTGTGAGATACGAACCTTGCCGTGGTCTGAGAATTTTAACAGCCTGAGCGCATATGGACAAAAAGTGTTACCAAGCTGTTTCAAACATTCTAATGGAGAATATTCCTTGGAAAAAGACCGGATAAAAAATTATTCATCCTATTTTGATGGTAATGAATTCTTAACAGGCTTTGATGATAATACATTTATCCACATGAATGGATCTTATCCTAGCTTCTTTAGTCCGATGTTTCATTTAATAGCTGGAACAACTTATAAATTCAGCATGAAAGCTGTCAAAGCATATGAATATGCAGCAATAGGGATAAGCCTGGCAGTTGGCAGAGGCCAAAACGAATACAATATTGAATCAAGCCCTTCCCAAGATGGATATTTGACTGAATATGGATATAGGGATCTTGTTTCTTATTACACTCCCCTTGTAACAGGTGACTATAGTTATCAAATAATGGCTACCTACTCGGGTTCTGCAAACGTATTGATTGACAATTTAAAATTGGAAGAAGGTTATACTTCAAACATAAATGGAAAAATTGCGAATGTAAAATATGACTTTGAAACTCCATTGGATGAAACACTAATTTTGGAAAGCACAAATCAAAGTTCAATAATGGTATCTCCAGACCCTTCAAACGATACTAACAATCTAATTATAATGAATGGAAGCAATTATCCAAAGAATTGGAAAATTGTTACCTCACAACTGAAAAAGAGTACTTCAAAATCTTCAAATTATTCAAATATTTGGGAAACAAACCCAGATTTCATAACAAAACTGAATATGAAAGTAGATGCCCGAAATGCTCAAACGCTATTCATGCAATTCGATCTTAAACAAACCTATAATCAAAGTAATAACGAATCCATATTTAGAGTTCTTGTAAATGGTAAAGCATTAGGCAGTGAAATTAAGCCAGCTGCAAAGGATGCAGACGAATTTACAGCACTAAAATATGATCTGACTCCATACGCAGGAACCGAAATCCGCATTTCTTTGCAGCACCTAGGAAAGTCAGCAGATAACATAGGTGATAACGCCTATCTGGACAATCTTGTTTTTAGTCCCACAGCATCTTTATCTATTACTGAAAATGAATTTGAGAATTTAAAATACTATCCAAATCCTGTTGAAAATACTTTAAATATAGAAAGCAGTTCATTAATTTCTAAAGTTGAAGTGTACAATTCAAATGGACAATTGCTTTTTGAAAATAAATTTTCAAAACCAAATGTGAGCATTGACTTCAAAAAATACGCCGCTGGTGTTTATGTAATCAATGTTACCAATGACGAGAAGAAAAAAACTTTTAAAGTCATTAAAAAATAATCATAATAAAAACTACTTTTGGTTCAAAATTAAAAGCAGATTTAGAATAAAATGGCAACCAGAATAACACCAAAAAAAACAACAGCTAAAAAACCTGCTAAAAAAAAGCCGGACGGTTTTATGACCAAAGTAAAATGGTTTTTGCTGAAAGCTTTGTTATGGTTTTTTGGCCTTTCCATAGCCTCAGTTGTGCTTTTCAAATTTGTTCCCGTTCCATTCACGCCATTAATGGTCATCCGTTACTTTGAAAACAATGCCGCCGACAAGGAAAATCATTTCAGCCACAATTGGGAACCTATAGAAAAAATATCAATGAATCTGCAAAAAGCAGTAATAGCCAGCGAAGACGGAACTTTCCTTACACATAACGGTTTTGATTTTATAGCCATGCAAAAAGCCTACAAAAGCAACGAACGAGGCCGAAAAGTAAGAGGCGGAAGCACCATATCACAGCAGACTGCCAAAAATGTTTTCCTTTGGCAAGGCCGAAGCTATCTTAGAAAAGGCCTGGAAGCCTATTTCACCGTACTTATTGAACTCATTTGGGGCAAAGAACGCATCATGGAAGTCTACCTCAATAGTATCGAAATGGGTGATGGCGTTTACGGAGCTTATGCAGCAACCGAACATTGGTACCGTAAGGATGCTTCGAGCCTAACAATGCAGCAGGCGGCCGGAATCGCAGCCATTTTGCCTAATCCAAGAAAATATAAAGCAACCAGTTCCTCTTCCTATATCAACAACAGGAAAACAAAAATCGTCCGGATTATGAGACATATGGGAAAAATTGAATATTAATTTCAATTGTTATATTAGGAGCAGAAAAATTTGGCATTTTAGCAAAGATGGTTCCTGCTCTACGTTTCAATCTCATCGCAAAAGCTTCGAGGATTTTCACTTCGATCAGGGCTAAAGAACAAGATACAGCTTCCATGCGATCATTTACAATTGCAATCCAGAATGAACATTAAGGACTAAAAAGCTCAAAACAGCGTTATATAATTTATGGAAAGCAAAAAAAGTTATACGCCGGTAAAAGTGTTATTAAGCTATGTTGCGCTATTGACATTAGTAGTATCCGTAGGCTGGGTTCTATATTCTGAAAATGATGTTTATAACCAGCTGGAAGATAAAATAGCCTTCGAGAAAACTAAGATTTTAAGAGTCAGCAAGCTTTTTTCCAATATTTATAAAACCGAAAGTTTAGCCCGAAAAACTATTCAGACAAATTCTCAAAAAGATTTTAAAAATTATCTAATAGAAACCGATTCTTTAAAATCCAGAATTGATACGCTGAAACAAATTGTCACAACACAATACCAAAAGACTTTACTGGATAGCGTTACCTATTTATTGTCCGAAAAAACGAAGAACATCCGCCAGTTAAAAGCCATAAAAAACAAGGCCGATGATGAAGTTTCAGTAGATAAAGCCATTAACGAAATTACCAGAATGGAATCTAAACTCCGGAAACTGGTATTAAAGGATTTTGCCAAAAACCCAGATGAACTTGGAGCTTATCAGCGAAATGTGTTGCGAAAATATGTAGATTACCTCAACCAGAATATTCCAGACGACAGCACCAATACACTTAGCAAAGAAGCTTCGGATTCTATTTTGGCCAATTCAAAAAAACTTTTGACATCTGTAAAAGTAAAAGCCGAAAAGAAAAAAGAATCGCTAAACTTTCAGGAGAATAAACTGCTCAAAAATGAAATCGCCATATCCGAACAGCTTCGAAAAGTACTCCGGATTATTGAGCGCGAAATCATTATCAGCTCCATAAAAAATAACACGCTCAAAGAAAAATCATTAAAAAAAGTCAACCAGGTAGTAATGACATCGGCAATTATTGGTTTAGTATTAACCTTGATTTTCTCTATTTTGATTGTGAGCGATTATTCTAAATCCCAATTGTATAAAAAACAGCTGGAAATTGCCAATTTCAAAACCAAAAACCTGCTGAAAAGCCGTGAACAGCTCATCTCCACTGTGAGCCATGATTTAAAAACACCCTTAAGTACCATTGTTGGCTACACCGAACTGCTGGGCAATTCAGATGTCAATACTAAGCAGTCGTACTTCGTCAAGAACATCAAGAACTCGTCCGAATATATTACGCAATTGGTTCAGGATTTATTGGACTTCTCCCAAATTGAAGCTGGAAAAATTACAATTGAAAAAGTCCCTTTTTTATTGCCCGAAGTTATTGATGAGGCAGCCAAAAGTATTCAGGCAGTTTATAAGCAGAAAAACATTGATCTTGTTATACATATCGATGAAAGCTTAAACACCAGAATTGTTGGGGATCCATTTCGGCTGAAACAGATTTTGAGCAATATTATCGGGAATGCTTACAAATTTACCGAGGAAGGATTTATTAAGATTAACGTTTCGAGAAATGAGGCTGATAATTTTTATAGTATTTCCATTGAAGATTCAGGAATTGGGATTGAAAAAAGTAACCAGAAATTTGTCTTTGAAGAGTTTACACAAGCTAACGAAAGCATCGAAAAAAAATACGGTGGAACTGGTTTAGGATTATCTATCTGCCAAAAAATTGTCACTATCTTAGGAGGAACTCTAAAACTGGAAAGCGAGTTCGGTCAAGGAAGCACTTTCATCATTGAGCTTCCACTGCAATTTGATAACAGTGCAAACATCGTTACTCAAATTGAAGAACCTATTATTGATGCCAGAAAATATACTTTTATTGTTATTGATGATGACAGCAATCTGCTGCATTTAACCAGCAGTGTATTAAAGCAGGAACATCATACGGTTTTGTCTTTTGACAATGCTGCAAAAGCTTTGCAAACAATAGGAAATACTGTTTTTGATTTTATAATTACTGATATCCAAATGCCCATAATGGATGGTTTTTTGTTTATCGAAAAATTAAAAAACTCCAATTATTCAACATACAAAAACCAGCCTATAATCGCACTTACGGGCCGTGCCGATTTAGAATATTCCGACTGTATCGAGGCTGGATTTACAACTGTAATCAAAAAACCATATTCGCCAAAAGACCTTCTGGAAACTATTCAGCATATTTTGCAAAATAAAGATCTTCCGGATATTGTAACTGATGCTGTTGCAGAAATCAACAATCCTGAACTATATTCCTTAAAAACTTTGAAGCAGTTTTTAGGAAACGATAATGAAGCTTTGCAAGTGTTTTTAAAACAATTTATCGAAAGCAGTAAAAAAAACATGACCTATTTAGAAAATGCAGTCCAGCAGAAAAATACTTTTGAAATCAATGCGATTGCACATAGAATTGCCCCCATGTTCAGGCAGATTGAAGCACAAGAAATCAGCAGGGTTCTAGAATTATTAGAGAAAAATGATTTAGCAGTTTCGGATTTAAATAATCTTTCGGATTCTTTAAAAACAAAAATAGATTTGCTTTTTACAGCTTTAAATAAGGAAATTGCCTAATTAATATTATATTGTTTTAGTTTATTATAAAGTGTTTT
Source organism: Flavobacterium aestuarii (assembly GCF_040049115.1). Classification (NCBI taxonomy): domain Bacteria; kingdom Pseudomonadati; phylum Bacteroidota; class Flavobacteriia; order Flavobacteriales; family Flavobacteriaceae; genus Flavobacterium; species Flavobacterium aestuarii. The sequence goes on along the minus strand of NZ_JBDLZZ010000007.1, from coordinate 221,000 downwards.
TCGGGTTATTTTTAACAGCTTTGCCGCTTCCGATTTGTTATTCTGAGCCTTTTCAAGAGCATGAATAATAGCTTCTTTTTCATTTTCTGACAAAGAAAAACTCTCACTCGGCTGTTTTTGTTCCTGAAAAAATTCTGCAGGCAAAACATCACTTTCAATGTAATGGCCACGTGTCAAAAGAGTGGCCCGTTTTACGCAATTTTGAAGTTCGCGCAAATTACCCGGCCAGCTGTATTTTTGAAAAATGGCAACAACTTCTGGCGAAAAGCCTATAACTTCCTTATGCAGCTGCTGATTTGCTTTCTCCAGAAAATAATCGGCAAAAACCATTAAATCTTCTCCTCTGTCATTTAATGACGGTGAGAGTATAGAAAATTCATTGATTCGATGGTATAAATCTTCTCGGAAGTCACCATTTTTAACTGCTTCGCGCAGATCTTCATTGGTTGCTGTAACAATACGGATATCTACATTAATTTCTTTGTTGCTTCCAACCGGCTTAATTTTTCGTTCCTGCAAGGCTCTCAGCAATTGGATTTGGTTTTCATAAGAAAGGTTTCCAATTTCATCCAAAAAAAGAGTCCCTCCATTTGCTGCTTCAAAATAGCCTATTTTATCGCTGATTGCTCCTGTAAAAGATCCTTTTAAATGTCCGAAAAATTCGCTCGCCGCCAATTCTTTTGGAATCGCTCCACAATCAACAGCTACGAAATTATTATTTTTTCTATGACTCTGCTGATGAATGCTTTTGGCAATTATTTCTTTGCCAGTACCGCTTTCGCCAATAATCAAAACCGACATATCTGTTGGGCTTACCAATTGTATATGATCTAATAATTTTTTTGAAGCAACGGAAATGCCTTTTACAAATTCATTGTCAGGGGCAGTAGTTTTTTTATCCGTTTTTTTAACTTTGGAAACAGTTTTTTCCTGAGTGGGCTGCATTGCATTTGTAATAACCAATAAAACTTCGTCAGGATTAAAGGGTTTTGAAATATAATCGGCTGCGCCATTCTTGATAGCTTTCACCGCAGTATTCACATCCGAATATCCTGTCATAAGTATAACCGGCACCTCAGGATTCGAAGCTTTAAATTCGGTCATAAGACCAATTCCGTCAAAATCTGGCAAACGGATATCCATTAGAATCAAATGAAAGGATTCTTTTTTCACCGCTATTCTGGCTTCTGCAGCAGAAAAAGCAATGGTAACATCATATGCTTTTTTTATTAGAAACTTTTCTAATAATTTGCAGAATGAAATATCGTCTTCTATCAGTAATATTCTTGACATGGTTTCGAGGAGCTATGACGCTAAAATACCACTAATAAACGCGTATTTTCATAATATTATGCAAAAAAAAGAGGCTGTTTTTAAAAAACAGCCTCTTTTCGTCAAAAACATAAATCTAATTCTCCAATTATTATTTTTTACCAATTGCCATTGACATCTGTGTAAACAGTAGCTTTTCGGTTTCCAATTGATAATTCTAGCTTGTATTCTTTTTTCTGATTCACATAGGCTCTAATGAGTTTTGTGCCAGAATATGCTGTCTCTAAAGTGGCTTTTATGGCATCTGGAACCGCATTGACGCTGACTTCTACGTATTTAGACTGTATGTCAGATTCCTTTATTACAATTTGGGATGCTGTATCCCTGTCTGCGTACTGTAATATGCTTCCTAAAGCAATAAAAGCTGTCAAGATGAGCATTTTCATGATGTTTATTTTATTTTTTGATGATATTTCCCGAAGCATCTGTATAGACAGTATACTTTTGATCATCTTTAGTGATTTCCAGCTTATATTCATTCTTTTCGTTTTTGTACGCCTTTACTAATTGGGTGCCTGGAAAAGATTTTTCAGCTGTAGATTTTACAGCAGCTGGAATTGCATCTGTACTTACTTCAGTAAATTCATCCTGAACATACTGAATCATTGAAACCGGATGCATAGCACTAACTGTCTGTACTGACATAGCGCCTAGAATAATTGCTGCGGATAAGATTAGCTTTTTCATAATTATATAATTTTAATTATTTTTTGATCCATGTCCCATCTGCATTTGCATACAGGGAACCTACTTTGTCACCAACAGTAACTTCGAGTTTATATTGTGATTTTGCATTTTTATATGCTTTTGAGAGAACCCCGTCTGGATATGCTTTTTTAAGAGCATCGGTTACAGCAGCAGGAACTTCCTCTAATTTTATTTCAGTGTATTCCTCTTGCAGGGAAACTGTTTTTACAATTGTATTTGAAATAGGAGAAACTGAAGCGTAAGAAGCAAAACCTCCTAAAACTATTGCGGCTGATAAAAATAAATTTTTCATAATGATTGTATTTAGTAATGATTATTGTTTAAATTTTTTAAAAACTCGGTGAAATTATTTTTTAATCCAAGTACCATCTGCATTGGCAAAAAGGCTTTCTGTTTTACCTCCGATAGTAACATCTAATTTGTATTCGGATTTTTCGTTTTTATAAGCTTTTGTGATTGCCGCATCTGGATGTGCTTTTTTCAAGGCTTCTACTACTGCTGATGGCAGCTCTTCCAGCTTAATTTCGGTGTATTCGTCACCAATGCTTATTGTTTGAACAGTTGAAACCGGGATTGTAATTGTAGAAGCAGCGAACGATGTTAAGCTTCCTAATGCGATTGCGGCAGATAAAAATAGATTTTTCATAATGTATAATTTAAATATTAATGATTTACTCTTAACTACATGAAAATACTATGCCATTACGAAAAATAGACAACTTCCACCGTGTAAATACTTGTTTATCTAGCATTTATATGAATCATGCCAAAACAGAAAAAAATAGATGGGTGTATAAATTTATGGTCTTGTGTGTAAAAAGTATACAGAATAGAGTGTATTAGACATAAAAAAACCTTTCAGAATTTTACTGAAAGGCTTATATAAAAAAAGCTGTCAAATAATGACAGCCTTTACAATTATTCTATAGGATTCATTTTGAAAGTATCCATGAAAGCAGTTGTGTAATCGCCTTCGATATATTTTGGATCATCCATCAATTGTCTATGAAACGGTATAGTAGTTTTGATCCCTTCGATTACAAATTCGTCAAGAGCTCTTCTCATTTTGCTAATAGCTTCTTCACGTGTCTGGGCTGTAGTAATCAATTTGGCAATCATTGAATCGTAATTTGGAGGAATTGTATATCCTGAATATACGTGAGTATCTAAACGCACTCCATGGCCGCCAGGCATGTGCAATGTTGTGATTTTTCCTGGAGATGGCCTAAAATCATTAAAAGGATCTTCGGCATTGATACGGCATTCAATAGCATGCAGCTGAGGAAGGTAGTTTCTTCCTGAAATTGGCACACCAGCAGCAACTAAAATCTGCTCACGAATCAAGTCATAATCTACTACTTGTTCGGTAATAGGATGTTCTACCTGGATGCGGGTGTTCATTTCCATGAAATAGAAGTTTCTGTGCTTGTCCACCAAAAACTCAACAGTTCCTGCGCCTTCATATTTTATATATTCAGCTGCTTTTACAGCTGCCTCTCCCATTTTTGAACGCAATTCGTCTGTCATAAATGGTGAAGGAGTTTCTTCGGTCAATTTTTGGTGACGACGCTGTACAGAACAATCTCTTTCAGAAAGGTGACAAGCTTTTCCGTATGAATCACCTACAACCTGAATTTCGATATGGCGTGGCTCTTCAATCAATTTTTCAAGATACATCCCGTCATTTCCAAAAGCAGCAGCCGATTCTTGACGAGCACCTTCCCAGGCTTTTAATAAGTCTTCGGGAGCCCATACTGCTCTCATTCCTTTTCCTCCGCCACCTGCAGTTGCTTTTAGCATTACAGGATATCCAAATTTGTTGGCTAATTCTGCAGCTTGCTCAAAAGATTCTAATACACCAACAGAACCTGGGACACAAGGAACCCCCGCTTCAATCATGGTTGCTTTTGCCGAAGCTTTATCTCCCATTCTGTCAATCATTTCGGGAGTTGCACCAATGAATTTTATATTGTGTTCTTGGCAGATTTTAGAAAATTTTGCGTTTTCAGATAAGAAACCGTAACCAGGATGTATTGCATCTGCATTTGTAATTTCTGCAGCAGCAATAATATTTGACATCTTTAAATATGACAGATTACTTGGAGGCGGTCCAATACAGACAGCTTCGTCAGCAAATTTTACATGCAGGCTTTCGGCATCTGCAGTAGAATAAACAGCCACGGTCTTGATACCCATTTCTCTGCAGGTTCGGATGACACGAAGCGCTATTTCTCCTCTATTTGCAATTAGTATTTTTTTAAACATTTTTTTTTCAATTAGATAATTATGCAATTAGATGGTTAGATATTTAGATGATAGTTTTAATTTAATTTTGAATTAAATGTGCAGTCTAAAATCTTTTATCTAAAAATCTAGAATCTAAAATTATGATGGATCTACTAAGAATAAAGGCTGATCAAATTCTACAGGAGACATATCGTCTACTAATATTTTTACGATTTTACCAGATACTTCTGATTCAATTTCGTTGAATAATTTCATTGCTTCAATTACACAAAGCACATCTCCTTTGGCAATAGATTTACCAACTTCAACAAACATTGGTTTGTCTGGAGAAGGTTTTCTGTAAAAAGTACCAATGATTGGTGATTTTATAGTAATGTAATTGTTTTTTTCAACTGGTTCGGCTGCTGGAGCAGCAGCAGCAACTGGAGCAATCTGTTGTGGGACAGCAGCTTGCGGAAGAGCGTTTTGGGCAGGTAACTGTTGAACATAAGTTGCTTCGGTAACGTTTCCTTCTAAAGTAGTTCTGATGGTGATTTTTACATCATCCATTTCTAATTTTACTTCTGCAACACCTGAATTTGCTACAAATTTAATTAGATTTTGAATTTCTTTTAAATCCATAATTAAGTTCTTTTTAGTTTAATTTATTTTTTATCGTAAGCCCATGTTAAGTAAATAGATCCCCAAGTAAAACCACCGCCAAAAGCAGCAAAAATGATTGTGTCACCTTTTTTGAAAAGGTGTTCAAAATCATATAGTACAAGAGGTAATGTAGCTGATGTAGTATTTCCATATTTTTCAATATTCATTAATACTTTATCATCTTCTAAGTTCATTCTATGAGCTGTAGCGTCAATAATACGTTTATTAGCTTGATGTGGTACCAGCCAATTTACATCTTCGTTGGTCAAATTGTTTCTTTTTAAGATCAGATCGCTTGCATCGGCCATATTGGTAACGGCATATTTAAAAACAGTTTTCCCGTCTTGAATGATGTTGTGCTTGTTGTCATTTACGGTGTCTATACTTGTTGGCAGGATAGATCCTCCAGCAGGTATTTTCAAGAAATCACGGCCAACAGCATCACTTCTTAAGTATTCATCCTGCAATCCGTATCCTTCGTAGTTGGGCTCAAATAATACAGCTCCAGCTCCATCTCCAAAAATAATGCAGGTAGACCGGTCTTTGTAATCTACAATAGACGACATTTTATCAGCACCTATTAAAAGGACTTTTTTATATCTTCCAGACTGAATGTAAGCTGCTGCAGTTGACATTCCATAAAGGAAGCTTGAACATGCAGCTTGTAAATCGTATGCAAAAGCATTTGTGGCTCCAATTTCAGTAGCTACATATACGCCAGTAGCAGCAACGGGCATATCTGCAGTAGCAGTTGCCATTAAAACTAGATCTATTTCAAGAGGATCAATTTTTGATTTAGCGATTAAATCTTGTGCGGCTTTTATGGCAAGAAAAGAAGTTCCTTTATCAGCATCTTTTAGTATTCTTCTTTCTTTAATTCCGGTGCGTGTAGTTATCCATTCGTCATTTGTGTCTACCATCGTCTCTAGCACTTTGTTAGAAAGGACAAAGTCTGGGACATAACCACCAACTGCGGTAATTGCGGCTGTAATTGTACTCATTATACGCGATATTTATTGTCAAATGCTGCCATTTGCAAAATTTTTAAAAGTCTCTAAAATTACAATAAAAAAACCAAACTGATTCTGTTAAGTTTTTCTTATTTGGGGGAGTAATTATAATCAACAAAAAAAACTCTCACGAGGTGAGAGTTCTAATATTGTTTACAAAAACGTATTAAGCAAGAGCTACTTCAGATTTATCGATAACAACTTGTCCTCTGTAGTACATTTTGCCTTCATGCCAGTAAGCTCTGTGGTATAAATGTGCTTCACCAGTAATTGGACATGTAGCGATTTGAGCTACAGTAGCTTTGTAATGTGTTCTTCTTTTGTCTCTTCTTGTTTTTGAGGTTTTTCTCTTAGGATGTGCCATTTTACTATATTATTTATCCGTTAATAGTTGCTTTAATTTGTCCCAGCGCGGGTCTATATTCTCTTCTTCTTTTTTTTCTTTTTTTTGCTCTTTAATTGTCAATTCTTTCAGTTTTGTCAAAGCTTCTGTGTTTAAACTGCCATCCTTAATTCCTGGATGTACCCTTCTTTGGGGGACTGAAAGTACAATCATCTCATAGATATATTGAGCGATGTCTATTTCAAATTCTCCAAAAGGGAGTATAAGCAACTCTTCATTATCATTATTAAAAGTCTCCCCAAATCGAACAATCAGTTTTAATTTCCCTTTTATTGGCAAATCAAAATCTTCTCCTGTCATGTCGCAAGGGACATTTATAGTACCTTTGTGCTTGAAATTTAATTCTAACAAATTGCTTTGTTTGTCTAAAACTACATTTACTTTGATATCTGAATTTTGAAATTCATTATAATCAAAGATTTCAAAGAACGGGTTATTTATTTGATACTCAAATTTATGTTTCCCCAGCTTCAATCCTACGAAAGGAATTGTGTATTCTTTTGTCTGTTTCATTTCAACAACAATTTGCCCTAAACTTCGGGAGTGCAAAGATATAAAATAAATGCAAATCTAATAATGTTATTCACCTTTTTTTGTTTATAACTGTTTTTCTTTTGTTTTTAGGGGCTTTTGGCTAATTTCGGCATATAAATTTCTAGAGTTATATACGTCAATTGCAAGATAAACAGCTTCTTTAAAAGAGTTATAATCAGCTTTGTTTTTTCCAGCTATATCATAAGCAGTACCATGATCCGGGGATGTTCTGACTTTGTTTAAGCCTGCTGTGTAATTTACTCCATTGCCAAATGACAGTGTCTTAAAAGGGATCAATCCCTGATCATGATAAGCAGCTATGATGGCATCATATTTTTCATATTGATTGCTCCCAAAGAAACCATCTGCTGCAAAAGGGCCAAAGACTAAAGTTCCTTTATCAAATAATTTTTTCAATGCTGGTTTTAATACTTTGTCGTCTTCAGTTCCGATAACGCCTCCGTCACCGCAGTGAGGATTAAGACCAAGTACTGCAATTTTGGGTTTGTTGATGCTGAAATCCTGAATTAAGGTTTGATTGATGGTCTCAATTTTCTTAAAAATCAACTCTTCTGTCAAGTGCGAAGCAACTTCGTTGATTGGAATATGATCTGTCAGCAAGCCAACTCTCAGATTGTCCTGTACCATTAGCATTAATGCATCGCCCTCTAATTCCTGATTTAGATAATCTGTGTGCCCAGGAAACTTAAAATCTTCGGATTGGATATTGTATTTATTTATTGGAGCAGTCACCAGTACATCTATTTCCCCATCTTTTAATGCTTTGGTGGCAGCAACAAATGACTTAATGGCGTATTGTCCGACCTTTTCGTCATTAGTACCAAGATTTAAATCAACTCCTTCTTTCCAAAGATTGAAAACATTAACTTTTCCCATTACAATTTGATCTAGTTTATCAATGCCATGCAAAGGAATAATGGATTCAAAATTCTTTCTGATGAATGACAATATTTTTACATTGGCAAAAATAACGGGAGTACATAATTCCAGCATTCGAGCATCTTCGAATGTTTTTAGAATTACTTCGCTTCCAATACCGTTTAAATCTCCTATTGAAATTCCTACGATTATATTTTCTGCTTTTTTCATAATGTCCTCTAGTTATTTATTGCTAATTTTGAACTGCAAATTTAGTAAAATAAAATAAGAAATGTTTACAGGGATTATTGAAACACTTGGCAAAGTTCAAGAGATTAAAAAAGAGCAGGATAATATCCATATCACTATAGATTCGGTATTGACTCATGAATTAAAAATTGATCAGAGCGTGGCTCATAATGGAATATGCTTGACTGTTGTTGCTATTGCTGGCAATCATTATACCGTTACGGCTATTGGTGAAACAATCAAAAAGACCAATATCTCTCATTGGAAAACTGGAGACAGTATTAATTTGGAAAGAGCAATGAAGCTAGGAGACCGTCTGGATGGACATATTGTACAAGGGCATGTGGATCAGACAGGGACTTGTATTGCAGTCAAAGAAACTCAAGGAAGCTGGCTATATACTTTTGAGTATAATGCCGATCTGCAGAATATTACTATCGAGAAAGGTTCTATTACGGTAAATGGAGTAAGTTTAACAGTAGTAAACTCTGGAAAAAATAATTTTAGTGTGGCAATCATACCTTATACATACGAGCACACTAATTTTCATTCTATTTCGGCTGGCACTATTGTTAATTTAGAATTTGATGTAATTGGCAAATATGTTTCTAGGCTGTATGTAAATAAATAGTAAAGAAAATGTTTAAACAAAAAAAGACCAATTTTAAATTGGTCTTTTTTTGTTTAGTTTGTGATTATATAGGATGTATGCTCCAAATATTATAGCTATTAGGAGTAATATATAGATGTTCTCGTCTATTGGAGCTTTATCCGGCGGAGGAGGAGTCGACATTGGAGCTGCTGGAGCTACTAGAGCTGCATGAACTACATATCCAAAAAGGCAAAAAAGCAACAGGAATATTTTATAAAAAACGTTTCTTAAGTTTATCTTCATGGTATTTGGAGCTGGGGTAAACGATTTGTTAAAAACCTGAAATTTATGTTAGATTGCAAATCTATAATTATTTTTTTAAACTGCAATAAATGGGCATACTATTAAATATAAAATTTTACATTAATTGTTTTTTAAAGTTTGCAGCTAAAGCAAAAACTTCCAATACAGGATCTCTTAGATTTACATATGAGTAAAATTTATTGAAATCCAGAGGTAAATTATTGTATTAAAAAAAGCCTCTCAATTGCTTGAAAGGCTTGCTAACTGTGGTCCCACCTGCACGAACCAAAAACGCTGTTAAGTGCTGTAAATAAAGGGATTGTTTGTTTTTTAAATATTTGGGTAGAAAATTGGTAGAAAAACTCTATTTATATTAATTCTATGCTTTTTTGTAAATAAAATTTTAGCTTTTGAAAAAGCTAAACGGGAATAGCGACGTTATCTAATCCCCATTGCCATTGTTGATAAAGTTCGGGTATTAAATCTCTATATTTTTTTGCGGTAGTTTCATCTTTACGCATTTCATACAAAAGCACAATATCTAATATACTGTTTTCTTTAGAACACATCCAGTGTGATAAATATTCCTCTTTTGTCAATACATCGGTTAACTCCGTAATTTCCGAATTTGTGGGGTTATGTTCAAAAATTGTTTCCATACTCAAAATCACTTAATATTTTGATTTATAATAAATTTACTTTCTTGAATTATTGTATTTACTCCAGCAGATCGGTTCCCGTTGGATCAGTAGATCAGTTCCGGCGAAAAACCCCAGCAGATCGGCACGCATTGGATCGGTAGATCAGTTCCGGCGAAAAACCCCAGCAGATCGGCACGCATTGGATCGGTAGATCAGTTCCGGCGAAAAGCCCCAACAGATCGGCACGCATTGGATCGGTAGATCA